>NZ_QJHA01000002.1:0-10032 GCF_006334525.1 Wolbachia endosymbiont of Leptopilina clavipes | reverse complement strand
GAAATTTTGGAATATTGTGATCTTTCAAAGGATATCTCTGAGAGAGTAGAGATTGAGAGGGAGTTTGATGAGTTATTGGCAAAAAATGCTGATGGAAAAATTGGTGATGTTATAGGGCAGTGCATTAATGATGTACAGCAACGTATAAAATGCCTTGAGGAGCCAGTCTTATCAAGAAGGTGCAGTGTGGAAGAAGCACGTGTAGAAAAAACATTTTATCAACAACAAGTACCACAACCTGTAAGATAAGTCTTCATAGTCTATATACTTCTATAGGGGGGCATTCTATAATAAAAGCCATGCTCATTTTTAACCACTGCTTAATAAGAATAAAGTCTTAGCAAAACAAACACAAGAACAATAGGATTTCTTGCTTGCAAAGCAACTCCAAGATCGGGAGGAAAAAGACTTTTTCCTTGCAAGGCAACTTCAAGAGCAACCCTCACGCACAATCTCTTAACCCAAATGGAGGAAGTAAAAATAGAAGATCAGCAGCAACAAATACTTATAAAATAATAACTCTATGGTTAATGTGCGAGATTTAATTAAAAAATGTTGTCATTCGAGTAGCTGACACTGGGCTCCAATGTCAATTACTCGGATAACAAAAAACACAGGCTTCACATGCATCTGCAGTACTGTATTAGTCTACTATCTTCATTCCCACAACATTATACCCTGAATCAACATGTAAAATTTCTCCAGTTGTACCACTACTCAGGTCGCTTAATAAGTATAGTGCTGCCTTGCCAACATCTTCTATTGTAACATTGCGTCTAAGTGGAGAATTACTTCTATTCCATTCCGATATGGAGTGAAAGTCACTTATTCCAGAAGATGCCAAAGTTCTGATTGGACCAGCAGAAATTGCATTTACTCTGATGTTCTGTGGTCCGAGATCACATGCTATATATTTTACACTTGCTTCAAGTGCTGCTTTACATAAACCCATCACATTATAATTTGGCATAACTTTTTCAGCACCATAGTAGGATAAAGTAAGTAAACTACCGCCATTTAACATCATTTTTTCCGCTCTTTGCGCTAAAGCAGTAAAAGAATAGCACGATATATGCATTGCATTAATAAAGTTGTTTAGTGAAGTATTGACATATTTACCATTTAGCTCATTTTTATCGGAGAATGCTATTGCATGTACCAAAAAATCAATAGCACCCCACTTCTCCTTTATTTCCTTAAAAGCATTATCTATAGTTTCCTCATTTGAAACATTACAGTGCAATATTAACTCTACATTTAATTCACTTACTATTGGTAATAATTTCTCTTTTATTGTTTCATTTTGATAAGTGATTGCAAGCTCAGCTCCATGTTCTGAGAGGGTCTGTGCTATACCATATGCTATTGACCTTTTATTTATTATTCCGGTTATTAACCCTTTTTTGCCCTGCAATATCATAGAATTATTTGCCTTTTTTATAATTTGAAATATTAACTAGGCAAAGTCAATTATGTTTTAACTGTAGCTAACGTATAAAAAAGGTTCTGTCGCATCTATAAACCATAGGAAAGAAGATCATTAAAGGTGGGATTATAGGAGTTATGAAGCCATTAACATAGCAAAATTCTCAAAAGTAGAAACATTATTTTAATAATTTGTCTTTTTTGAATCATACGAATATTTTCGGTTCTGTCGCATTTGTAGGGAAGTAGAAAGAAGAATGATATAATTGTCTAAAAAAAAAGCAAAGATGTTTCGTATCAATCAAAAATTGTTGCCATATTTCAAAGGATTTAGCTTTTCAGCGGATGTTATCTGTATACATGAAATGTCGATTCTCTTTGAGCTATCGAGATTTGGAAGAAATGATGAGTATAAGGGGAGCAAAATGCTACGTTACAAAGGTGGGTTATCACCACTGATAGATGAGGCAGTAAGGAAAAGAAAGAAGCAGGTTGGTAGTAGTTGGAGAGACTTACATTAAATTAAACGGTAAATGGGTTTATTTATATACTGTAGACTTCCTCTTGTGTGTTAGTAGAGACAAGTCTGCAGCACTTGCATTCTTTCGTAAAGCCTTCAGGAGTAACTATCTTCCTGAGAAAATTGTAATTGATAAAAGCGGCAGTAATACTGCTGCTCTTGATGATTTGAATGCAGAAATTTCTGAAGATTACAGTTCTTCAAATAAAATATCTAAATAATATTGTTGATAGATTTATCAAAAAACTAATAAAGCCAATGCTTGGGTTTAAAAGCTTCCATTCCGCAAAGATTACCATCACAGGCATAGAAAATATTCGTATGATTCAAAAAAGACAAATTATTAAAATAATGTTTCTACTTTTGAGAATTTTGCTATGTTAATGGCTTCATAACTCCTATAATCCCACCTTTAATGATCTTCTTTCCTATGGTTTATAGATGCGACAGAACCGTTGGTAAACATGAAAGCGCTTTACAACGTTTTTTATGTGAAAGCCAATGTCAGCTACTCAAATGATACCATTTGTTATAAACTCACTTTTACTCTATGGTCTTGTCGATATCCTGAACAGATACAATATTTTTTATTTATAAAATGAAGTAACTACTTATCGTAAAGTTGATCTATAGATATAATACTACCATTTGATGACTTTTCAGCACATTTCTCACTTTCATATTCTTTATCAGAATCAACGCTAAATACTAAAGTATCTCCTGAAATTTTATCATGAAACTCACTAATAGCAAAAAACGGTACAGTGACTTGTTCTTGTTTTCCACGAAAGCTCAAACTAACGCTAAACTTATCTTCAAGAACTTTTAGACCAAAAAATTGATGCTGTAATATAATAAGCATTTGAGTGGGGTATGATTCTTTCAAGTAGTCTGGTATGACAACACCATTAAAGCGCGTAAAAAACAGTATCTCTAAGTGAGGAGTAAAAACATTATCTAATATAGTATTCAAAGCCTTTTTGATAACTTGAAATTTAGCATAACTAAGCGACTTCTGATAATCTGTTTTATCCATATAACCCTTACATGTTTGGGGGAACTTCTGTTACCCGGCGTTCCCTAAACCGTGCTTATAGCAATGAAGTTATAGTGCCTAAATTAAGCAGCTAATGCAACATTTTCTTCAGCAGCAAAGTTATCGTTTGCATCTAAATTGTGAACTCTTAGCGGTGGTATCTAACCGAGCAAAGCTACCATCTTTACTATGCATGTCGATCCTTACTCGCCCCCGTATCAATCAAAAAATATGGTGGAGGCGCCGAGTACTGCCCTCGGGTCCAATACACCTATTACAAGGTAATTTTATTGCCATAGTACAAAAAATGCACATCTTTATTATACAGTAGTATTGAATAAATGTCAAGTTGTTGAACGTAAAATCGGTTGTAAGCTAAAAAATTAATATAAAAATTACTTCGCCTATTTATCTAATCTTAGTATAATCAAAGTAGAGATATTTTTAGAGCTCAAAATCTATCTTCGTCTGCAGACTTTTCTATCAAATAATCAAACTCAGTAAAAATGTAGCGTATCTTCTTCAGCGCACATGGGTGCACACATATGCTTAATCTCTGTCGTATGTGCGTTACATTTTTTCTGTTCTTTATTAATAAATATGGGGGATTCTATGCCTAATTCTTAACAAAAAACTACTCAAATGCTTTTGTAGCTATTGAATTTCTGAGTTCAAGAAAGCAAGAGACAGTATGAGAAATTGCACAAGCCGAAAAAAAGATAAGTTGTGGAACAAAAAATGCAGACAACTGTGGAAAATTACCCACTGGAATCCAGACTTTGATTGTCAAATAAAAAATTCACATCTTAAAAGGATCATATACATTAATTTCCTTAATTTTCACTTTTTCATTTAATAATCTTAAGATGGGCTGTAAATCATCGTCGATTGATAAGCACAGTACTTCTCTATCAAGATAATTGGCTAAATGATTCTTCTTCTCAAGGATTTCTGTTTCTTCCAATAAGTCACATTTATTTAACACTACAATTTCCTCTTTTTCAACAAGATCGCTATTGTAAAGCTTCAGTGCATTATGCGTACAATTATAAGCTGAAATAATGTCATCGTGAGTTACATCAATTAAATGCAGTAAAATTTTGCACCTTTCTATGTGCTTTAAAAATTTGTGTCCGAGCCCAACTCCAAGATGAGCATCAGCGATTATTCCAGGAATATCTGCTATTACAATTTCGCTATAATCCACTTTTGCTACACCTAAATGTGGTCTTATAGTAGTAAATTCATAATCGCCTACTTTCGTATCAGAATTCGAGCAGCGGGTTAAAAATTTAGATTTACCTACATTTGGCATACCAATAATGCCAACATCAGATAAAACTTTTAGCTTCAATATTATATTTCTTTCTTCACCGGGCTGACCATGGGTAAAATGTCTTGGTGCCCTATTAGTAGCAGATTTAAAGTTAGTATTTCCAAGCCCACCTTTTCCACCTTTCACTACTTGAAATTCCATGTCAGGTTTATCAAGATCTACTATTATTTCCTCACTTTCTTCATCGATTATTTGTGTACCAACTGGAACTTTAAGTATAATATCTTTTCCTGCTGTGCCAGATTTATCTCTACTCGTACCACTTTTTCCACTACTCGCTTTAATATGTCTTCGACAACGAAAATTAAGCAAAGTGTTGAGATTTGCATCACTGATGAAAATTATGTCTCCTCCCCTGCCCCCATTACCACCGTTTGGGCCACCAAATTCAACGAATTTTTCTCGACGAAAACTCGCGCAGCCATCGCCACCATCACCTGCTTTTAAATATAATTTAACTTCGTCTATGAAGTCCATGCTAACCCACAATAATATTTAGCATTTTTTCCTAATGAACTTTCTATTCTCATTAATTCATTATACTTTGCAAGCCTATCAGAACGCGACAGCGAGCCAGTCTTGATTTGTCCACAATTCGATGCAACCGCTATGTGGGATATCGTTGTATCTTCTGTTTCACCTGAGCGATGCGAAATAATAGCCCTATAGCCATTTGATTTTGCCATTTCAATAGCAGCAAAAGTTTCCGTAAGCGTTCCTATTTGATTTGGTTTAATTAGTACAGAATTTGCCATTTTTTCCTCTATTCCCTTACTTATTAGTTCACAATTTGTAACAAATAAATCATCCCCGACTAATTGAATTTTACTTCCCAATTTTGCAGTAAGTAATTTCCAACCTTCATAGTCGTCTTCATTCATTGCATCTTCTATAGAAATTATAGGATATTTGCCTACAAGGTCAAAATAATACTGAACCAATTCCTTTGAAGTGAGTTCTCTGTTTTCAAATTTGTAAACTCTATTTTCATAAAAAGTAGATGAAGCAACATCAAGACCCAGTGCAAAGTGATTTTTCATCGAATAACCAGCAGATTCAACAGCCTGAATTATCAAATTAAGAGCTTCTTCAGTGCTTCCAATGTTTGGTGCAAAACCACCTTCATCTCCTACGTTTGTACTATAACCTTTTTTCTTAAGAATGCTGCGCAAGTTATGAAATACCTCTGCAGATATTCTGATTGCTTCACTGAAAGTTTCAGCACCAACCGGAAGAATCATAAATTCTTGAAAATCGAGTTTATTATCTGCATGTACTCCACCATTAATGACGTTAATTAGCGGAACTGGCATCTGCTCTTCCCCTACTCCCAAATACTTATATAACGGCATTTTAAAGCTGTTTGCTGCTGCTTTTGCAACAGCAAGAGACACACCCAAAGTTGCATTTGCTCCAAGTTTAGATTTATTTTTTGTTCCATCTAGTTCAATTAAAACTTTATCAATTGCACTCTGGTTTGCTGCATCCATGCCAATGATTTTATTTGCTATCACTCCACTCACAGATTGAACAGCTTTCAGCACTCCTTTACCACAATACCTTTTTTCATCTTGATCTCTCAGCTCCAATGCTTCTAGTTTACCGGTCGAAGCCCCAGAAGGGACAGCGGCTCTACCTGTTGCTCCATCACATAGTTCTATTTCTACCTCAATTGTTGGGTAACCCCTGCTATCTAAAATTTCTCTTGCAAATACACTGCTGATCGTCTTTTTCATCATGCTAAACCTCCACTAGATTCACAATTGTGTTCACGTTCGGGAAATGTCACCCCAGCGCTGTAACATTTCAGTGTACGAACATTGCAACCTACAGATAAACAGATAATTTGAGTAGCAGATGGTGTCATTCCAGTGCTTGACACTGGAATCCAGTTTTTATTATACAGCCACTTATTTAAAGTTAAGTCTTCTGGATCCCAGTGTCTGGGCACTGGGATGACACCATTCTTAATGGAAGCTATCCCCATATCGCAATGTCTGTACAGTTGTTTGCCTAGACACTGGGATCCAGTTTTACTACACAATTTTATCATATAAATCACCAATGCTTAAGTTTATTTTACTAGCAGCAGCTTTGCAGTTTCTTTCGCTAGTTTAGCTATATTACTACCAGCACCAATAAATAATACTACATCTCCTGAACTTGTCGAATTACTAATAAAATGTGAAATGAGTAAAGCATCATTCATAATCTTCACATCATTAAACCCATTACTGATCAAGGCTTTTTGTATATCATCAATTCCACAGCCAGGAATAGGCTTATCTTCTGGAGGATGGACAGGAGTGAGAATTACATAATCAAACATCATGAAAATTCGTACGAACTCATCAAAAAAATTACGAATACGAGCAAAACGAAGCGGCTCGATAATTCCTATTACCTTTCTTTTAGCAATCGAACGTGCTGCTGCCAGGGTTGCCTGTATTTCATTTGGGTGGTGAGCATAATCCTCAATTAACTTAACACCTTTAATATCGGCAATTAAAGAAAATCTCCTTGCTACTCCTTTAAATTCCAAAAGACCTTTTTTAATCTCTTCATCACTAATTCCAAGTTTCACTGCAGCTGATATTGCAGCCAGGGCGTTGCTAACTTTATGCATTCCTATTGCATTTGATAGCACTACATTCTTTATAATTCTGGTACAAGGTTGAATATCTTCTTTTTGTCCTTCGAGAGAGAGTTCTTTTAATCGAAACACCATATGTACATTATCATCATCAATTTCAATACGCTGAACTAACTTTCTAATTATATTAAATTTAGTCTCCCAATCTACCTCTGATAAATCACACTTTTCCTTCGTTATATGCCCTCTTAACATCTTCACTTCTTCCCATACTACCCCTTCTAGTATATCTGCGCGTATTGATTTGCTGTTACATTCACCAAAACGTTTTCCAGGACAACGATAGTAACTTCTTCCTCCCTTAGCATTACTCATTCCATAATAAACGGATTTGCAACACTGACATATCACTAACCCTTGTAATAAGTATTTTCTTCCACTTTGTTGCATTTTTTCTATTTGTAGCTTTTCTTTTTCCACACTGTATCTCTACGACTTATATATATTTTGCCTATAGTAAAATACGCACATAATGAGCCAAATCAAGGAAAGTGCAAACCAAGTAATTGCGTATACAAGATGCTTTATTGGCTGTATAGTCAATTTGCCACCAAAATTATCTTGCCACAATATACATTTCTCTAGCTTAATACCTAGTTCATTGGAGATCTCTTCTGTACTTAGGGTAAACCATGTATTTGAAGCAATATCATTTTTGATAAACCAATTTTTGCTACCATCACAATACAAAACGCCATCAGCAGCTACTTTTTCAATTTTTGCTTTTTCTTCTTTTTTTTCTCTGACTATTCCTTTATTTATTAACATGTAATGTCCATTGATAAGCAACATAGGAGACAGCACATGATAGCCACGTTGACCTGCGAAAACATATAGTTCTATATCACTTAAAATTCCGTCGATTTTAACGTTTCTGTAGTTAAACTTTGAAAGATTATCACTAGGCAGTAGATGAATAACTGGAAGATCCATATTTTTGATAATATTATTCTTCCAGCTCAATCTAAATAACTGCCATAACCCGAGTGAAAAAAGAAGTAAAAAAGGTATAATGAAAATAAATACTGTTTTTCCTAACACTCTATATTTGTGTTCTCAAGTAATTTTCAATACCCATAAGCTCAATAAGGTCAATCTGTTCTTTGATCCAATGTAAGTGCTCTTCCTCATTTTTCAGTAGTCCTTCTAATAACATTACACTCACGAAATCCTTTTCTTTTTCAGCAACGGAAATTGCCTCTTTGATGCCCTTGATACCTTCTTCTTCTAAGTTAGAATTATCTTCTAAGATTTTCTGCATTGTATCTTTTGTGAACTTTCCTTCATACTTTGAGATTTTATTTGTATCTTGAAAATTTGGCATGCCCTTAAGCAGTAAAATTCTTTCTGCCAGCCTATTTGCATGCTCAAGTTCTTCATTAAGCTCCTTTCTCATCTTTTCTGCAAGTTTATTGATTCCGCTATTTTTAAGAATCGCAGAATGCAAAAGATACTGGCGTACAGAAGTCAGCTCATTTGTAAGTAATTTATTTAAATGTTCTACTATTTCTTTATTCATAACCTTTCTTTAGCTAATATACCAATGTAATCTACATAACAATCAAGGCAACATCAATTCATTTTTCTCACAACAATCGTATCAAATAGCACATCATGAAATGCCTGTTTCCTCTGAGAGAAGCAAGCAACTAAATACCAACTGAAGGTAAGCATCACTATAATTACTTCTAGTGTACTTAAAGCATTTACTGATGTTTGAAAAAGTTTGATAAAGGTGATAATTGAATTATTTAGCATAGGAAGGAAAAACTGAGAGATAGTGCGATCAAATGCTAAGCTCAAACCTATTTTAGAACTATCTAAAGTGATAGTATATATATTCATTAACTGTTGACCAGGAGTTGCTTGAGCTGTTGAAGATATAAAATATGTAAAGTAGCCACAATTTATACACATGTATGACAGGTGTAAAATTAATGGAAAATCCCCTAATGACAACACAATTAGTAAGGTTGGAATTAATAAAATTGCTACATCTATTAAATATGCGCAAAAGCGCCTGTGTACACTAGCGATCTCTGTCATTACCACCTATCTTTCAAATACTTTACTATGAATTCTGTAAGTTTATTAAAATGTTGAAAATATAACAAATCTTCATAACCTCTTATTGATTGTCCGTATACAATAGGTAAGCAATTTGCATTTTGTGCACATAGAATGTCTGTGATGCTGTCACCAACAAAAAACACATTTTCTCTATTTACAGGTAGCGTACTCTCCTCTAGTGCAAATAGCAGTGGAGTTGCAGATGGCTTATCTTCTGCAGTATCACATGATCCAACTATTCTTTCAAAGTAAGAATCTAGTTTAAAGTAGGCAACTTCTTGACGTAAATTAGTATTTTTCTTATTGCTAACTATCGCTAGGTAAATATTGTGGCTTTTCAGTGTCTGCAGCATTTTCTCTACTCCTTCATTCAGAGTAATATTTTGTAACAATGCATTATCTAGGTATTTTTGATATATCTGATTCGCTTTTTTCCACTGATCACCAAACAAATTGACCATGTAGCTCTTTCTTGATTCATGAGAATTTCTATCAACAACTTTACTGCCAGATCCCATCAAATCTAAAGTATGCTTAATGGCATTAGAAATATTATCTTGAGTATCAACTAAGGTATTATCCCAATCGAATACTACCGCTAATAGGCTATTTTTCATTTTTATATTGTGACGTATTTTAAACTAATAAGTAAATAATATTTTGATGATAAAGCTTCTATGTTAATCATTTTTACATAGTAACCTAATACACTGGTTATATTATATGGTTCTGTCGCATCTATAAACCATAGGAAAGAAGATCATTAAAGGTGGGATTATAGGAGTTATGAAGCCATTAACATAGCAAAATTCTCAAAAGTAGAAACATTATTTTAATAATTTGTCTTTTTTGAATCATACGAATATTTTCTATGCCTGTGATGGTAATCTTTGCGGAATGGAAGCTTTTAAACCCAAGCATTGGCTTTATTAGTTTTTTGATAAATCTATCAACAATATTATTTAGATATTTTATTTGAAGAACTGTAATCT
>NZ_QJHA01000001.1:0-22718 GCF_006334525.1 Wolbachia endosymbiont of Leptopilina clavipes | reverse complement strand
TTAGAAGCAAAAGTAGCTCAGGATGGTATCATTTTAACAGAAGAACAGATAACAGCTCTAGAAAAGGCTAAGGAAGAAAAAGAGGCCCATGGAGAAATTGAAACAGAGCATCCAGGATACTTAGGTAGCCAAGACAGTTATTATGTTGGTAATATCAAAGGTATTGGACGAATTTACCAGCAAACCTTTGTTGATACCTATTCCAGAGTTGCTTTTGCTAAGCTTTACACAGAAAGGACTGCTATCACAGCTGCAGATCTTCTTAATGATAGGGTAGTACCGTTCTTTGATGAACAGAAAGTATCATTGCTACGTGTTTTGACGGATCGTGGTACAGAGTATTGTGGCAGACCTGAAAATCACGCTTACCAGCTATATTTAGGGGTAGAAAATATTGATCATTCTCGAACCAAAGCTCGTTCTCCACAGACTAATGGCATATGTGAAAGGTTCCACAGAACTATGCAAGATGAATGTTACAATATTATCTTTAGAAAGAAAATTTACACCTCTTTGGCAGAACTTCAGTTAGACGTAGACCATTGGGTGCATTCTTACAATAGATCTAGACCGCATTCAGGTAAATATTGCTATGGTAAGACTCCTATGCAAACCTTTTTTGATAGTATGCATATTGCTTATCAGAAAAATATTGATAGCATTAAACAGGATGCTGATTTTGGTTTTGACTTTGTTAATTCTTCTGTCAGTTAATTCATGCTTGTCAGATTAAGTCTAGACTATTACAGCTAAATACACGGCGGTATTCTACATCATATCTCAATCATCTGTCAACCCATATTCCTTCCACTTCTCTGTAACTTTCTTTATTATTTCCTCGCTCATTTCAATTTTTCTTCCCCATTCTCGTTTGGTTTCAGGTGGAAGTTTGTTTGTTGCATCAAACCCTATTTTACCTCCGAGACCACTTTCAGGAGAAGCGAAGTCTAAATAATCAATTGGAGCATTCTCTATCATGATTGTATCACGTACAGGGTCCATTCTTGTTGAAACTGCCCACATTACTTCCTTCCAATCACGTACATTTATATCATCATCAACAACTATAATAAATTTGGTGTATAAGAACTGTTTGAGAAAAGATAGTGTGCCCATAACAATTCTTTTTGCATGCCCTGGATAAGCCTTTTTTATCGACACTACCGCTATTCTATATGAACAACCTTCTGGGGGCAGATAAAAATCTACTATTTCCGGAAACTGATTGATGAGAATAGGCACAAAGATTTCGTTGAGTGCTTCACCAAGAATTGATGGTTCATCAGGTGGTTTGCCAGTAAAAGTGCTGAGATAAATTGGATCTTTGCGCATTGTAATTGCAGTGATGTTAAACTCAGGAAACTGTTCAACAGCATTATAGTAACCGGTATGGTCTCCATATGGCCCTTCATCTTGGTAATTATCCAAACTTACATATCCTTCCAAAACAATTTCTGCATGAGCTGGAACCTGAAGAGGAATAGTTTTACAATTTACAAGCTCAAGTGTTTTTTTTCGCAGCAGCCCGGCAAATTGGTATTCTGATAAAGTCTCCGGCACCGGAGTTACCGCAGCAATAATCGTTGCAGGATCGCTACCAATCACAGCAGCCGCAGGAAACTTCATATTTTGTCCCCTCTCCTTCCACCGTTTATGGTGACCTGCACCACCACGATGTGCAAGCCAGCGCATGAGAGTCGTTTTTTTATTCACAACCTGCATACGATATATTCCAAGATTGAAATTATCTTGCTTGTCTGCTGTTGGTCCTTTTGTTACCACAAGTGGCCAAGTGATAAGCGGTGCAGGCTCGTTTGGCCAGCATGTCTGAATAGGTAGCAAACTAAGATCCACCTTATCCCCAGTTAGCACCACCTCTTGACATGGGGCTTTGCTCACAACTTTGCTCCGCATCGACAATACAACTTTTAGTAGAGGAAACATTTTCACAGCATCTTTGAAGGTTTTTGGCGGCTCAGGTGATCGCAAAAATGCTAGAAGTTTACCCAGATCCCTTAATTCATCAGAATTTATACCAAGTCCGAATGCAATTCTCTCAATAGTACCAAATAAATTCACTAAAACGGGAATTGAATTTTTGCCATTTTCTGTGACAACATTTTCAAAGATGATAGCTGGTCCCTTGTTTGACAAAACCCTACGATGAATTTCTGTCATTTCAAGAATAGTTGAAACTTCTTTTTTAATTCTAATTAGATCTTTTTTTTCTTCTAATGCTCTGATGAAGTCGCGTAAGTTATTGTACATATTTTAAAAATTTTAAGCCTTTTAAGAAGTGCTTTTCCCAGCACAACTCATTCACTTATTATTATAGAGGCTCTAGAAAAATTATTCTCCAATTCGCTTTTTAAGTTTTTATATTCAGCAGTCTTTAATTCTTCATTGGTAATAAAGCTTTTCTTTATGGTTATTAAATTGCTAAATTCGGTTCCATCATTTTTATATTTACAGAACCTATTTACATATAACCAAGGAGAATCTATTTCAAAATTCAAATTTTCACAGTTTTTAATTTTGATATCTTTTATTATCATATGGCTTTCCTTAGTTTTAGGAACACCAATAAAAAGATCTGACACTTGGTCAGAAGCTGTATTGACAACATCATTAAGCCAATTATCTCCTAAATTCAAAGCAGGTCCTAGATTTGTCTTGAAAATCTTATTTTTTTGCTGGAACTCATATTTAATTGTAAGATCCTCTACATTACGCAAGGTAAGGTCAGGCAATTCTAAGAACTTCTTTTCTTCTTCATCAAGATATACTCCACTAATCATACGAAAAACAGAATCTCTTAATTGCTCATCTGAATAATATAATCCAACACCTGTTAAGCCTAAGGCTGCTTCCCCTTGCACGGTAAGCTGGCCATATTCATTTACAACGTTATCTTCTATAGTTAATTCACTATGGGATATCACTTTTGAATTTTCACCTTGTACAGCAGGAATTTTTATGTCACTAGCTTCCTCAGAATCCAGTACTAGAGCGTTCCTATCAGCAATGTCTGGAAAAATACCCTGTGCCATACTGACAGTGTTAGTTGGATCAATCCAATATATTTTTCCATCTCTATTTATTACTCTGAGCATCACATGATTAAAATTACCCATATTAGGTAATGCTTCAGGATTAGAAGTGCTAGTAGTTCCTCTCATAACTAAATAGGTTGAACTTTGTAACCAAGTTCTTGTAAAATAGCAGCCGTGCTAGCAGAAAAGTCTTTGCAATCCCCAATTTGAGAATCAGCAATTTTCTCTAAATCTCTCGGGAAATATTTTCCTGAGACTGTGCGCCAATCTCCCATATATTGAACTTTTTCATTCAATAAAGAAGTGACTGCATTAATTTTCTCCTCATCAGTATTTTTATTGGCAGCAGATTCTGCTATAGCTATAAAAGTTGCAGGAAGTGGCTGATTAATGACGCTATGATATCCAGGAGCTAATTTTTCAGCTAAATCATCCCATTTAGATAGGCTCGACAATGATACCCAAGTGTTGTGTTTTGTATTCAATATTCCATTATGTGGCTCATTTATTGTGTTTTCATAAACTGCTCTCTTTAAAGCAATGCTTATAGAATGTACATCATCCTTTTTTTCCTCAGCAATCTCTAATACGCTTCTTGGATCATTAACTTTAATCTCTAGAGGCAATTCAGAATTGATTTTAGTATTTTCTGCTTGTAAATAATCCCCATAATACGAAAAGCTCAAGCCATAAAAATTATCAACGGGAACCTTTTTGTTAACTTGCTTATATCTTAAATATACTTCCGTACCAATTTCTATTTTAGGGAATGAGATGGTTACTTGCCTTAACTGATCGAAACCTTTGCTAGGGCTAGCCAGCGGTTTATCCTCCATCATGTCTTCAGTTACTATATATTCTTCTCCGTTGTAAGTTGTTTTAGCCTCTAAAACAGTAAAATCTGCACTATCATCATTGTAAACAAGACTGTATAGAGAGAATCTATCACGCCCAGACTCCTTGAGTATTTTTGCTTGAAGCTCTACTTCCGTTTCGTAGGTACCATCTCTATTAACATTAATGTTAACATTAGAAAACTTAACCTCGACAGAAGCATCTTCGTACTTACTCCACCTTGCTTCAGCTGTCGAAGCTACAAAAAATGCTAACATTGCTAAGTTAAAGACAGCTTTTAAAAACCTCATTTTTTACTTACATTTATTGAAAAATCATTCTATTATATCCGAACAACACTATCGGAAATGTAAGACTTAGTGTGTTCATATTACTTAGCGACGCGCTTACCGATATTATATGCAGCGATTACAAGATAATCAACTTTTTTGCTTACAATTTGCTAGAAATAGCGGTAAAGACTATCTAAATCTTTATAAATGCCTTACTCTGCAAAATTTTTCATCACCAAATCTTATGATGAACTTTACAAAAACATCTTAAATTTCATTTTATAAAGTTTGCATTTCTTGATAAAAATGTTTTAACATTGAGCATTTCTTTAATATTTGTATTCTTTAAGTAAGTGTATGTCTAAAATACCATTTTTATTGATTTTTATACTTGCAGTAGCAAGTTTACCAGTAATAAACAATTGGCTTTCACACCGCAGTCAGAACTTAAATGATGATTATATAGGTGAGAGATTGGATAATTACATCAGTAAAAATTTTGATAGAGTTCTAAAAGCTCTCCAGGAAGAGTCAGCTAAAAATAGTTATGCTAATGCAACCAAAAATAAAATTTCTCAGCATAAAAATGAAATATTCGACTCCACTTATCCTTACTCAGGAAATGAAAATAGCAATATCATAGCTGTAGGTTTTTTTGACTATTCTTGTGGATATTGCAAAGCTATAAAGAACGATGTAAAACAATTGATCAATGATGGCAAAATTAAGTATATCTTTAGGGATGCTCCAATACTTGGCAACAATTCTTTAAAGGCAGCAAAAGGTGCTTTAGCAACTTATTTTATCGATAAAGAAAAGTACTTAGATTTTCACTACGCTGCACTAAATCACAGAGGAGAATTTTCAGACGAAATTATATTAGGTATAGTAAAAAATATAGGGATTAACGAGGAAGATTTTAATAACTCTATGAAAAATAATGCAGACAAAATTGAGCACATGATAAACAATAGTAAACTTTTAGTAAGAGAGTTGGGAGTAGGCGGTACACCTTTTTTGATAATAGGAGATAGTCTTTTTGTAGGAAAAACTGATTTGAATATATTACGCAAAAAAGTGAATGAGTTAAAAGATTAATAAATTTCCTGCTTGACAGCACAAGAAAGTTTAAGTATAGTTAAGATATAGTAAGTAACAATATGTATAGGCTACATATTAGTTCAAGAAAAGTAGGTGATGTTTGCTTGCAACACAGCACGACCTTAAGTAATTAGCCTTCCTAGGCTGATTAATATATTAAAATACAATCATTATTTTGGAGTTATAACATGAAAAATTTCAACAGAAAACCAATTGCTCTTTTTCGGCAAATCAAAGGAAAGAAAAAATCGAATAAATTATTGCATAATTTAAAAAGCACTTATCCTAGAGAGCTAAAAATAGGAGCTGCTATAAAGACAGGGGATTGCTTTTTTGACTCTGTGGCTCAAGGATTGAACGAGTTAAATATAAAACCAGATCATTATTTTACTGCAAAATCATTAAGAAAAGACTGCGCAGATTATGTTGAGCAACATGGTAAACAAGATAGTTGGGCCTATAAAGCAGTAATAAAAGACGCTGCTATTGGTGGCTACTTTGTTGCGCTAGAAGGTCCATATGGTCCTATACAAGATCCAAAAACTAAAATAAATATGATAGATGAGAAAAAGACTTTTCATGAGTACTTAAAAAATATTAAGAATATGGCCACAGGAGCTGGTTCTGCACCTATATGGGGTCGTCCAAACATTAAAGGTAGAATGATATGCGACAAGTACAAAGTGGAACTTTATATTTATTCAATAGAGGAAGGTAGTCAAAAAGTTACGGTAACTAAAATTACAGCACATGATGATGATCCAGCAGTTTTTATACAAGATATAGATCTCAATCAACTAGAGATAGATAGTAGCAAAAAACTGTAGCAGTAGTGAATTACATGAGGCATTTTGTGCCACTTCTTAGCAAAATCCCTTCTGATATAACAGAAAATCAATCAGTTTCTAATGAAGAAATCTTTGGTGAGGTTACAGAAGCTTCTGCTTCTGAGCAACCAGTACGACAAAAAAGCAGCACTAGTGAGCCGATTTTTTCGAATAAAAGCACTCCTATTTCTAATCAATCAGAGCAGAAACCACTAAAAGAAAGAGCTGCTGATAGAAGTATTGATGAAAGGAATTCACAAAATCATGAAGCAATGTTAGAAAAAACACACAATAAAACTTGTGAAAATACAGCAAAGATCTTGAGTGAAACTTCTAAGGATATGAAAAAAAATTCCAGTGAAGAAATTCTTGAAATAGGTAAAAGGGTTCCTTCCTCTAATCAATCAGAGCAAGAAGAACAATATAATATCAGAACTAGCAAAGTAGCAATTGCGCAAGATCATAAAGAACAAAAAACACAAAAGAGAGAATTGATACCAGCGCTAGTGAGCCAATTCATACAGATACAGTAATTACTATTTCTCATCAACAAGGGCAAGAAACACAACAAGAGGCAATAGAAAAGAAATTAATCAATAGTTACAGAAGAGAAGCTATTTATAGCATAGCTGCTGTAATAACAGCTATAGCATTCACAGCATCTGCTATAGCTACTGTTTTTACTCAACCAATTCCTTTAGCATCTCTTGCTGGAGTTGCTTTAGTTGTTTCGTGTGTTTGTGTATATCAGTTAATGCAAAGTCATAACGACATTCATGAACTCAAAAGTGAGCCAAAGGAAAATATTGCCCACACTTTTCTAGAAGAAACGGGATTTAAAATTTATAGCCTGATTGATAAAGCAGCTTCAAAAATTTAAGATCTTTCCTACTTCATCTATATCAACTCAACTTTATTTTTACAGGAGGACATATGTCATTTACAGAAATTAGATTTCCAGAAAATATATCTTATGGCTCTACTGGAGGACCGGAATTTTCGACTGACGTTGTAACAACTCATAATGGTTGTGAGCAGCGCAATATTAATTGGTCTCGTGCACGTGCCAGGTATAACATAGCTTATGGAGTTAGGTCAAACGAGCAGCTAACAGAACTCATAACATTTTTTCAGGCACGAAAAGGTAAAGCAATAGGGTTTCGTTTTAAGGATTGGTCAGACTTTACAGTTATCAATCAAGAAATTGGCATAGGAGACGATAAAAAACGATCTTTCAACTGATGAAAACTTACATAAGTGGAAAAGACAAGCATACACGAACTATTAAAAAGCCAGTGCATGATACAATAAAAATTTACCTAGATGGTGAAAAGACAGAAAAATATTCAGTGAATTATTCAACTGGAGAAATAGCATTTATGAAACCACCAGCAAAAGGTACAATAATCACCGCAAGCTTCGAATTTGATGTACCAGTACGATTTGATACAGATTACCTAAACGCTTCTATTGATAACTATGGCAGCAATAGCTGGAACAATATTCCCTTGGTGGAAGTGAAATAAAGTTAAAGTATGCTCCATAAAAGTTAAGCGATACTGAGGCTCATATTTAAATGAGCCTCAGTATATTTTAAAGCCTATCGTCCATTACAATGTTCCACACTCGAAATTTGAGGAAATTCTAAAGTAGTGCTTTCTTTTTCCTGTAAAATAGAAAGTTTTAACAACTCCTTTATAGCTATTTTTGCAAGTGTTTTATCATCTTTATTTAAGATTTTATCTAGCATGTTTTTTTCTGTAAGCGACTAACATAATTTCTAGCTTCCTCATTCAGACCTTGTATTTTGTTAATACAAGACAATACTAAATCCGAATTCTTCATTGCTAAAATCCCATCGAGGAAAATATCTAATTTTGTTTTATCTTTAGTTAAGTCTTTAACTAATTTATTTATGATATCATCATTGTCAAACAAAATGTACTCTAGATACGAGGCAGACTCAATAAGTATAAAGTCTTCTAAAGGTAATGGTTCTAAATCGTCTTCAACATAAGTCAATATGCTAAACTCAGTAATACATCCCTCTTTTCTCACAATACAGCACTTGGGAAGACCACGATACATTGATAGCAAAGAAAAGAGACGTGTTATACTTGTACCTCTATCTTTCATTTCCTCGAGAAGCTTTTTATCATTTATTAGTTTATGCAAAATGTAATCCGTAGCAAGACCTGGTTTGCGAAAATGAAACATATTATTTTCTGCAAAAATAGCCTCAGCTAATTCTATAGACTTTTTATCCTCATCTATAAAAGCCTTCTCGCTTCTATTTAATTGTATGATTTCAGCCTTGCTATTGCTGCGTAGCTTAATTTGCCCTATTAACCTCTCAAATGCTTCTGTATTCATATATATCTTAAAATAGTTAAGATTAATATTAATTATATTAACTATTTTAAGAAAAATAAATGAAAATCTTAATAAAGATTAAGCTTTTATTAAAAAAGTAAAGTCTTTTTATATTTGTATGAGTATATAAAAGGTTTGATTGTTGTAAGTTATCTAAGTGCTAGAGTCTAATTAATAAGTCTGCTTGAAGCCGCTCAGTGTTTGTACAGTTGTGCCTGCGCAACTTGCTTCAAAATTTCTGCTTGTTGTTGAGCATGGACATTAGCATAACCACATGCAGAAGATGCAGCAGCAGGTCTTGCAATGCACTTAGGTCTTTTTGCTTGAGCATTGAGGCCAGACAATACCTCTTCTATCAATGGGTTGACAAAGAACCATCCTCCCATATTTTTTGGTTCCTCTTGACACCATATAATTTCAGCGTTCTTATATTTTTCGAGTTCATTGTTTAGTTTATCGGCCGGGAATGGATAAAATTGTTCTAAACGCACTACTGCTATATCGTTTATTTTTTGTGCTTCAAGCATTTCAATTATGTCGTAATAAACTTTACCACTACATATTACAACTTTACGTATTTTATCACTTGCAACTAAACCTGTTCTACACTCTGGAATTACCGTAAGAAATTTTCCTTCAAAGTCAGAAAGGTTAGAAACTGCGCTTTTATGACGCAATAGTGATTTAGGTGTAAACACCACTAAAGGCTTACGAAAATCTCGATTAATTTGTCGGCGTAAAGCATGAAAATAATTCGCAGGAGTAGAGCAATTAACCACCTGCATATTATCCTCTGCACAGAGCTGCAAAAACCTCTCTATACGAGCAGAACTATGCTCAGGCCCCTGCCCTTCATAACCATGAGGCAAAAGTAGAACTAGACCACTTGACCGCAACCACTTTGTTTCTGCAGATGAGATAAATTGGTCGATCATAATTTGCGCGCCATTTGCAAAATCACCGAACTGCCCTTCCCAGAGCACAAGTGAATATGGAGAGTCAAGGCTATATCCATATTCAAAACCCATCAC
This sequence comes from Wolbachia endosymbiont of Leptopilina clavipes, assembly GCF_006334525.1. Taxonomy (NCBI): domain Bacteria; kingdom Pseudomonadati; phylum Pseudomonadota; class Alphaproteobacteria; order Rickettsiales; family Anaplasmataceae; genus Wolbachia; species Wolbachia endosymbiont of Leptopilina clavipes. The sequence goes on along the minus strand of NZ_QJHA01000001.1, from coordinate 13,206 downwards.
AGCATACTCAGATAGTGCGCTATCTATAACTTCAAAGCGAGCTTGCTCTTTACTTATATTGTTCAGTGGAATAAACGTTTCTTCTGTTACTTGATCAACAAGTCTTGAATGACGGTGCGAGAAGGTGCCGCGACCAGAATCTTGTCCTGACAAGCGCACTCCTATTCCTTCTTTAAGCAATGACGCGAATGCAAGACTTTCAGCAGTTGCCCAGTCTATGTTGCTACCGGAATTTATACTGTCTATTCTGCCATCAAGTATTCTTCTGACTTTATTATTGAGATTAAAACTACTTGGAATATTGCTATTTATGTGTACACCTAATTTTTTTAGCTCATCTGGTGAAACACCAGAGTCCGTATAATATTCACTCAAATCGTTCAACTTTGCTCTCCTGAGTTTTAACCACACTCCATCAAACCAGTCAGCTTTCTTCGGAGTATAAGTCGTTGACTCAGTAAGGCTTTTATCCAATCTTGTTCTAAATTCGCTGCGTAATTTACTTACTTCATCGCTACCTAGCACTTTCTCTGCAGTCAGCTTCTCTTCGTACAGCGTGCCTGGAGTTTTATGCTTTGATATTGCTTTATACATAAGTGGCTGAGTAAAATTTGGTTCATCGCCTTCATTATGGCCATATTTGCGGTAGCATATTATGTCAATCACCACATCCTTTTTAAATTTCTGCACATACTCCATTCCCAAATTCGCGGCAAAACTCACGGCTTCTGGATTATCTCCATTAACATGAAATATTGGAGCTTCTATTGATTTTGCTACATCAGTACAATAAAAAGAAGAGCGTGCACAACTAGGATTTGCAGTAAAACCAACTTGGTTATTAATGACAATATGGACGATACCACCTACTGTATAACCTTCAATGTTGCTCAAAGTCAGGGTTTCTGCAACCACTCCCTGCCCGATGAAAGCTGCATCACCATGAATTGACACTCCAAGCACAGATCTTATATTTTGCTTCGCTCTTACTCTTCCAGCTAGAACTGGATTTACCGCCTCAAGGTGAGATGGGTTAGGACATAAACTTAAGTGTATTTTTTTACCACCAGCAAGTGCTCGATCAGAAGAGTAACCAAGGTGATATTTGACATCACCAGATACCTCAAGACCACTTGGGTATGCAAGATTGCCTTGAAATTCAGACAGCATTGCCGCATATTCTTTCCCCATAACTTTGGTTAGAACATTAAGCCGTCCTCGGTGGGCCATACCAAGAACTATTTCTTCAATACCAAAAGCTGCAGAATCACTAATAACTCTTTCAATTGCAACAATGGCTGACTCCCCACCTTCGATAGAAAAACGCTTATATCCAGGAAATTTCATATGGAGAAATTGCTCGAACATCTCAGATTCAATCAAGTGCCTTAGTATTTCTTTTTTATCCTGAGGGCTTAGCGTATAGACCTGATTTTCAATTTTCTCCTGCAGCCACACTCTTTCCTCATAAGAGGAAATATGCATAAATTCAAACCCGATGTTCTTGCAGTAAATATCTCTATATATTTTAGCATCATGCGCTGGAGAGATATTCAAATATTTCTGATAATCTATTTCTTTATTTACATGCGGTGATAATGGATTTAAGTCCGCAAAAAAATGACCGTAAGATCTGAAGAAATTTGCTAAGCTAGAAATTGAATCATCCGACTTGACTGCGTGCTGTGCATTGCAGGCTTCCGTTTTATTCATTTCTAAATTGCTTGAAAAAATCCTATTCCAATCCTCCCCGATTGATTTATCGCCCTGCAGATAACGGCTATACATTTCTTCTACAAATTCTGCATTATCACCATAAAGGCAGCTTAGACTTAGCATAATCACTACAAAAGATATCAAATACTTATAAGTATAACTTAAGTTTTTTAAAAAAGAACTCCTTTAGTTTCTAATTATTAAGTTATACAAACACTGTAATCCGAGTTTTCCAGAAAGGGTGTCATTCTAGACTGACATCTAATCTTTCCATAAATGCTGTATTTCAACATAAAACAACTATACTCATCAACTTGTTCTCTAATTGCACATAAGTCAACAATAATTTTTATATAAACCAAAATAACATATTTCCTACATAATCTTTAATAATTTTACATACAAGAGCAGTGTGCTTCCATGGTTCTCTCCGCGGTCTGATATGACAACAAACTTGTCAAGCCGCACTATACTTGTTAGGTGGAAGTGGACGGCAACATGTGCCCAACGAAGTCTAGGCTTCAAGGTTTTTTCTTGCTTATCCCTTCCATCGGCATTACTACCTCGAGTAAAATTATTGTTTATGCTCCTCTTAATTGTAATAACAAAATTCTGTTTTATTGATCAACATCCTGTGCATAATTACAGCCAATTTTCTTGCTACTGCTACAATTGCTTTCTTCATCCCTTTTTTCCTTGCAAGTTTTAACCCCCAGCTTTTCAACTTAAAATTTTTCTTACTAACTGTAAGTAAGACTTGTGCAGCTTCATATAACATACTTCGACATTCCATGGGCCCCATTTTTGATATACTACCATGCCGATCAATTTCTCCAGAAGCATATTGTCTTGGTGTTAACCCCATATACGCTCCAACTGTACTAGATCTTTCAAATCTATTTGGGTTATCCACTGTTGCTTTATATGTCATTGCTACTATAGTACCAACACCTGGAGCAGTAGTTAATAATTTACAATCCTCATCTTTTTTGCCTTGTTCTAAGAGCATCTTGTCAAGTTTTTCCAATGACTTCTCTATTGCCTCTAAACTACAAACTAACGCTCCAATTGAAGCCTTACTTATTTCATCCAAATCTTTAATTGCTTTTTCTATTCTTAAAGACAAGCTTTCAAATTTTGACCCTTGACCGAGCTTTATCCCGTATATTTATTGTCCCAACAATCTGCTGGTAGCTGCATGTTAACTGTCTTCTACTTCCAAGTGCTATTTTAATTTGACAAGATTCATCCGATTTTACTAGTACTTCTTTATATAGCCCAGCCCTCATCATTTGAGCTATACCTCTTGCATCATTCTTATCGTTTTTATTGATTCTTGCAGACAAAGCTGCTGCCATATGTCTTGCATCTACACAAACTACTGGCAAGCCAAAACTCCTTAATTTTTTGCACATTGATATTGAAAGTTGTCCACTTTCTACTCCTATAGTTTCGTAATTTTTGCCTTGTTCAAGCAAGTACTCTGCTATTGCCTTGCTTTCGCTTGCAACAACTCCTTCTTTAACAATCTTTCCTTTCTCATCAACGATACTAATGAAAGTTTCTTTGAGTGAGACATCTAATCCGCTATAATATTTCATGAGACTACTCCTACTGTAAAAGTTTAAATTGTTTTTGAAGAACTTATTCTACTGAATTCGTTACTTCGTGTTAAAATAATGGAGTATGTCTCTCCATCATTCAACAGCAATTACAGTATGTGCCCAATCATAATTCCTAGATTCCAGTGTTAGCTACTTGTTTTTTGGATTTCTATACTATTGCTGATTGAAGATTATTGAAATTTTTTGCACATTAAGGAACGCAAGCGTTTATGAGTCAGAGGATAAGTCATATAACATTTACTCGGTCTTAATACTTTGAATTTATATTTAAGTAAACGATAAACAGTAATTGGTATGAGTGATCTATTTAAAAGTGACAATTATGATAAAAATCTCAATTCTTTGATAAGAGTCATAAAGCTGAAGGATACAAAAAAAATTAATGAACAATATGATGAAACACTGAAAGATTTATCTCAAGCTCTGAAGAATTTTACAAACAACGCAAAAGATGTAGCCAAATTTGTTATATATAGCGACTTGAATAATTATGTAGAACCTTTGAGCACAAAGCCACTAGGTTTTATTGGAACATTAAAAGGGATATTAGATAGAGTCTTGGGAAAAGATATTCCAACTAATGATAATGACATAAAAAATTTTGTTGGTGATGAATTATCAGGTTTCACTATAGAAAAAGCAGCCGAATACACAAATATTTTAAGTACAATTAATCTATTCAAGAAAGGACTTAAAGAAATTTTAGATTCGAAACAGAGTGGAAAAGGCAATAAAGAACATAAATCATACGAAGTAAGCACGGAAAATAAAACGACATCAAAGCAGAAGGAAGATACTCCTAAGCTGCAAGAAGGAAAACAGCCGGTAGGAAAATTAGTTATGAAGAGAATAAAACGGCCAACAACAGCACCTCCGCCACCTCCTACTGCCTCAAAAAAGGTACACTTTAAACCAGAAATAGAGAATGTATCTCCTGAAGATTCAGGCTATGAAAGTTCATTAAGTGAAGAGTCTGGACATGAGGAAATATCAAATTATCAAGAGAAAAGTAGTAAATCTTCAACAAAAGATTCGGAAGACTCAAAGTTAGCTAAAAAGGAGCCAACTCACAAAACGAAACCTAAGAAAAATTCAGGAACAAGAAGAGGATATAAAAAGAGACAGGCTCCAGAGCCACCAGCGCTAAACGCTACCAATCAAGAAATTAGGCAAGAAACTAAAGAAGATAAATCTGAAATACTGTCAAATCCTAAAAGGCTAGATATTGTTGATCAACAAGTGAGCACGAAACCAATAATAGTAGAAGTGACTTCGCAAAAATCAGCTGAAAGTAAACCAATCCTGAAAAAATCTGCTGATAAAGCAGCATCAGAAGTAAAAGCAGTTATTATAAAAGAAAAAGTAAATAGCAAGAAGGACGGTAGAGTAAAGTCAATAGTAGGAAAATTTGAGCAAAATCAAGTTGCTAAGAGCAAAGCCACCCCTACAACACAAGCAGATATCGGTATGAAGAAAGATCCTGCACCATCGCAAAAAACTGCCTCCCAATCTCACTCATTTCCGGTAGGAAATAAAAGATCTAAAATGAACCCCATAACAGCAAAGTCCGATTCTAAACTTCCGGTTAGTAAAAAACCTCTTCTCACTCATGTTAGTGTAAAGAAAATAGCTGCACGATTTGAAAGCCATGGGAAGAAATAGCTATAACCTATTGAACAAACCCTATAATATCCTTGATCTTTTTTATATTGTTATTTGCAATCTCTGCTGCTTTTTCTGTACCTTTTTTCAATATTTTATGTAAATGGAGCTGGTCCTTTAAAAGATCGTTCATCCTCTCACGTATAGGTGATACAACACTGATGATTAAATCAGCCAACTCTTTTTTAAAGTGTTTCATATCATGTTTATTCACTTCTTCACACACTTTTTCCACATTTAAATCACTAAGCACTGAATAAATGTTTACCAAATTGTTTACTTCTGGACAGCACTTTAAAGTAGCAAAATCAAAACCTAGCATTGAGCCTGTTTTTGCTTTCCCTATTTTTTTAACGATTAAATCATCTGTGTCGTCAAGGTTAATGCACGAATATTCTGAAGGGTCAGATTTACTCATTTTGCTTGTACCATCTCTTAAGCTCATTATTCTTGATGTGCAATCCAAAGTTAAGATTTCAGGTATGATGAAATGACTACATTTATAATGATTGTTAAAAGCTGATGCAATATCACGTGCAAGTTCTAAATGCTGTTTTTGATCATCGCCAACAGGAACATATTTAGTTTGATACAGCAATATATCCGCAGCCATAAGTACTGGGTAGCTATATAACCCAAGAGAAGCTTTTTGTTTATCGCTTCCAGCCTTATCTTTAAATTGAGTCATACGATTAAGCCAACCAATTGGTGTATAGCACCCTAGAAGCCAGCCCAATTCTGCATGACCACTAACTGCGGATTGATTGAAAATAATCGACTTTTCCGGGTCTATTCCACATGCAATATAAGTTGCTGCTGCTTTAAAAATATTATTTTTTAATTCATTTGCGGGAAGCTTATTTGCTGTGATTGCATGCAGATCAACAACACAAAAAAGAGATTTATATTTATCCTGCAAGCCTATCCACTGCTTAATTGCACCAAGATAATTGCCCAAGTGTAATACTCCACTTGGCTGAATACCTGAAAAGACAACTTCTTCCATACCTTGAGTGTTTTATTAGTTATTTTCGCAATCAGCAGATTTTTTAGAAAGAATAACCATTGCAGGACGAAGCAACCTATTTTTAATTGTATAACCAGTTTGTAGTACTTCTACAATAGTGCCAGGCTCTTTTTCATTATCTTCTCTTTCCACAACAGCTTGATGTAAATTGCTGTCAAAAGAGTTACCTATTGGATCTATTTCTTCTATTCCATGTTTTTTTAGATCACTCACAATCTTTTGGTGCGCCACTTTTATTCCTTCATGAATAGGATCATCATCTTTCAAGTTTTCCATTGCTTTTTTTAAATTGTCACAAGAGTCGATCATATCACGTGCAAATTTTGTGACTGCATAATCACTTGCATCGCTAATTTGCTTTTGCATTATACGTTTAACGTTTTCATTATCCGCAACAGCGCGACGTAAATGATCTTCAAGCTGAACTGCACGTTCTTTTAATATATTAAGCTCTTCACTTAAATCACCTGTTTGCTGATCTTCTTGATCATCCCCTTTTCGTTTACTGACCATATCTGCAAATTTCTTTTTTTTCTCTTTATTACTATCTGACATATCATTCACCCTTACAAACTTAATAAATATATAACAATCAATCTAAAAATATCAAGCGTTAGCTATCCTTGTCTTTCTATGCTTGCATTTAAAAAGTCAATCAAAGCAGTTTTATAAAGAGAATCAGAAAAAGTATCAATATTACTTTGCGCCATATTAATATAGTGTTTAGCTTCTTCCATAGAAACATGAATGGCATTATGATGATTAATATATTGTAATGCTTGGTCAAAATTGTGTCTAGCTGAAGAGAAAGATTTCTCCCAGAATTTTTGTTCTGATGGGCTGCCTTTTTCATATGCTATAATAGAAGGTAAAGTAACTTTACCTTCAAAGAAATCTTTTCCAAGTTGCTTTCCTAAAGTGCCTTGATTAGCAGTATAATCTAGCACGTCATCAATTATTTGGAATGCCATACCAAAATTAAACCCGAAATTCCTTAGCCTCTCTGTTTCGTCACTTGTGGCTCCAGATACTACTGATGCAGCCTCGCAGCATGCAGAAAATAAAGATGCTGTCTTTTCTCCAATGATATTAAAATAATTTTTCCTAATTGTGTTAGGGTCAAAACGCGTTGTCATCTGCTTTATCTCACCCTTGACAAGCAAATTAGATGCCTTAGATAAAATAGAGAGAACACTTAAATTCCCACAGTCTATAAGCCATCTAAATGCTAAGGTCAATAATAGATCACCAACTAAAATGCTTGATTTATTCCCCCAAATTTTATTTGCTGTTGCAACTCCATGGCGTGCCTTACTTTCATCAAGCACATCATCATGAAGTAAAGTAGCGTTGTGTATAAATTCTACCGATGCAGCAATGTTGATCCTACTCTCTCCAGAGTAATTCAGCATTTTACAAATAATAAAAATGAGCTTAGGCCTTATCTTTTTTCCTCCTGAATTAATAAGATGAGATGTAATATCGGTAGCAAGCTTAGTACCTTCATCATTGACATTTTTGAAGATAAAGTCATTCATAGCCAATAAATCAGAAGATACAATATCATCTAATTTACTACTTTTTGTTAAATCAGTGTTTAGCATTTAAGAGGACTTATGCTTCTTGCCCTTGTACTTTCTCAACTTTTTTCTTTTCTATTTTTTTCGATTCTGTTTCTAAATCTACTATGCCTTTTTTAATGAACCACATTACCCTTTCAGTTGCTTGCGCTCCTACACTTAGCCAATGTTTTAATCTATCAGCTTTTACCACAACACGATTTTTATTGTCTTTTGGCAACATTGGATCATATTGTCCTATTCTCTCAATAAAGCGCCCATCTCTTGGTGCTCGTGAATCGGCTACAACTATCCTATAAAAAGGACGTTTCTTTGCCCCAAACCTTGCTAACCTTATTTTAACTGCCATGTCAACCTTTATTCATATATTAATTACAATTTAAATACAATAAACAGCTCAAGTCAAACTAATTGTACCTCTTTTACCTAAAAATACAATATAGCCCCCTCCAATCACTCATAAAGGAAGATAATAAACTTTTTTATATATCATCAATCATAGCATGATTAACTTCTACTCTATACTTTGATTTTAGATAGCTAATTAACTGTTCCTTTAGCGATATCATCACACGTTTTCCGGTGTCAAGCATGTTTAATTTACCATTTGATGAATGCATTTGTTTTAGAACGCCTATTATAATTTCATTATTGTATTGAATAGGATCTGTTACCGAATTAGTTGTTTTCATATTGAAAATCTCTTCTATGAAAGAAAAAGGGTAGTTTTGTTCATTGCGTTGTATTTGCTGGCCTTTAACCAATTTTATACCTTGCATTTCTTCCAAATCTGTCTTTTCTCTTAGTTGAACTGCTACTTCTTGTCCCATTTTAAACATTCTTTCTTTTATAAATTCACTACGCCAAAGCTTTATGGCTGATTCCCTACTTTCTTCAAAATTTTGTAATTTAGGAGGAACGATATCACTGATTTTTACACCAACAACAGTATCTCCAACACCCTTAAAATAATTCTTCTGATCTTTCTCGCGTGAAAAAATGAAAGAAATGAAATCACTGGAATTTCCTACTTCATTACCACTTTGGTCTTTTCCACTAGCATCTACTGGACCAATGGTTTGTATAGGTAAATTGTAATTATTGGAGATTTCTTCAATCGTTGCACCATTGTATATCTTATAATTCACTTGATTTATGAAATCATTGACTTTTTCAAAAGACTTTTGATTGGTTAAAACTGACCTTATGTCTTTTTTTAAATCAACCAAGTCTTCATCAGAGATTTGATGTATGCTTTCTACCTTTATTACGTGCCATCCAAAATTGCTTGTTAAAACTTCACTTACTTCACCTGTTTTGAGAGCAAATACCTTTTCTCTCATATTTTCAGGTAAGAAATCCTTAGTTATATTATTTACTCTGGTTTCATCGAGTTTCACTTTATTAAACTCTTCTATTATTTGTTCAAAGCTTGCTTTACTTTCTTGAAGTGCTCTTCTTGCTATTTCAGCTTTTTCTTTGGTAGGAAATATCACATTAAATATGTCTCTTTGATTTTTAAGTTCCTGATGTTCTATTATACTATCAACCTCTTCATCTGAAATTCTGATTTGATCTTCAAAATATTTTTGATCCAGAGAAATGTATTGCGCAGTTCGATACTCAGGGTAATAAAAATTGGACTTATTTCTTTCATACAAATCAAGTAAGGCTTGATCATCTGGTTCAGGAACGTCTGTAATTGCATCCTCAGTTATTTTAACAATATCAACTACTCTAGTTTGGTAGCGATTTTTGTATATCTGCTCATCAACACCCTCACCAAAAGTTACCGGATAATTATCTTTAAATAACGAAGTCATGAACATCATTGCAGGCAGGATTTTCTCTAGTTTTTCTATATATTCCTTTTCTGTTATATGCAGGCTATTTAGAGTTTGATGGAATTTATTATGGTCAAATTCTCCTTTATCGTCCTGAAAATACTTGGTATTTTTTATATGGCTTTTGATAGATTCTTCTCCAACTTTTAATCCAAGTTCGCTAATTAGGTTAAACAATAGTTTTTGCTCTATAAGTGCGTTAAGTAAATCATATTTCAGCTTTTTTACTTGTTCTTTACTTACATCAGATCCAAAAATTTGCTTTTCATAATTTTGATATAGTAATTTATATTCATCTGATGTTATAACTTCCTTTCCTACTTTAGCTAATTCTTTCCTTTCATCATCATTTGATAAAAGATTGCCAATCCCCATAAAGATTAATAAGCAAACTAAAAGGAGAACGATTGCCTTGGTAAAAAAATTTCTAATACTCATTGTAAACTCAGTCAACTAACACTTAAATTTAGAATAGCAATAATTTAATATTTGTAAATCTATTAACAAATTAGCTAATATATGTAATATTGTAGTGTATTAAATTGAATGGAAGCTTATATTAACCTAAGAGCCTGTAAGTGATCTCTGAATATGTTAAGATGAGGTATAGTTGACATGAGGTAAAGTATGAGGAATACATATCCAAGTGACATAAGTTGTGAAAAATTCGAAAAGATTAGACTAATTTTAGAAAGCGTGCGAAAGAAAACAAAGCCAAGAAGATTAGGTTTATATGAGTTATTTTGTGGTGTGCTTTATGTACTAAAAAGTGGCTGTCAATGGCGAATGCTTCCAAAAGAGTTTCCAAGATGGCGAAATTTTTACGATTACTTCAAGAAATGGAGTAAAAAAACGAATGAAGATAGAGAAAATGTTCTAGAAATTGTCTTAAAAAAAATTGGTTGGAGAGAACAGTGGTCGGAATACCAAAACAAGCTTCTGCATCATTGATGCCCAAAGTGTAAAAATACCGATACTGCTGAAGAAAAAGGTTATGATGTTGGTAAGAAAATTTCAGTAATAAAGCGTCATATCGCAGTTGATACACAAGGTTTGACACACGCAATTCATATAACAACGGCAGAAATAACTGATCGTAGCAGTGCTTTGACAATGGTTAAAAATGCTAAAGAAAGTCTCTCTGAAGTTAAAAACATACTGGTTGATGCAGGCTACACTGGAGAAAATTTTGCAACACAGATGAAAGTAACTATTGGTGCAACTGTTGAGGTGAAGCACCTTTGCTGTATTGCCAAAAAGATGGGTTGTTGAGAGATCTTCTTTTGCCTGGTTGGAAAAATGTAGGCGACTTTGGAAAAATTGCGAGCGTAAACTTAATACTAGCCTACAAATTTGCTTTTACTTCTTTCCTCCTCAAAAGATTATGAACAGGTTCTTTGATGATAGAGGGTTTATTTCTAATAGTCTTTATGTTGATGTGACAATATTTGGTACTTTGTCATTGTTAGCACTGCTAGCTACTGAGATATTTAGTCCTACATTTTCAAAAGGTTGTGAAATATACACTGAAAAACACATGAAAGATTTACTAGAAGAGGATCCAAGAGATAGAGTGCAAAAGGAGACTGATCTGTTAGAACGGTATGATCCACGAAAACTGTTAATGCCAATTATCATGCCTATTGTTAGAAAATGTTTTGCAGAAGTGGCAAGCGAGTTTGCTGAAAGGAATTTTTATGAGGTAAAAACTGATATGTCTGATGTTAATACTGAAGGACTACCTCATCCTCGAGCAATTGAATTTGCACAGCAAACAGTATAGTATAAGCTTTTAGCTCTATGCATGGACTCAAAAAAAGTAGAATTAATATTTGAAAAATTTCAACAGTCAAATCCTGCGCCAAAAATAGAGCTAAATTATACCAATCATTTTACGTTATTAGTTGCAATAGTTCTGTCAGCGCGGACGACCGATATAAGTGTTAATAAAATTACAAAGGAGCTATTTAGTATCGCTGATACGCCAGAAAAAATGTTGAATCTTGGGCAAAGTGAGCTGAGAAAATGCATAAGCAGTATTGGTTTATATAATTCCAAAGCAAAAAATATAATCGGGCTCAGTAAAATATTGATTGAGAGGTACAATAGCAAAGTGCCTACTAATTTCGATGATTTGGTATCTTTACCAGGGGTTGGGAGAAAGAGCGCTAATGTGTTCTTAAATTCAGGGCTTGGTATTCCAACATTGGCAGTTGATACTCACGTTTTTAGAGTGAGCAATAGAGTTGGGCTTGTGAAAGAAAAAGATGTACTTAAAACAGAGCAGTCTCTTTTGAATGTAGTGCCAAAAAAATACCTACTTTATGCTCATCATTGGCTAGTTTTGCATGGTAGATATGTTTGCAAAGCGCAAAAACCTTCGTGTGAAACATGCATAATTCATGATTTATGTGTAATAGTCTAGACTTGATCTGACAAGCAAACAAAGTAAGATAAAAATATAGACAAGTTTTAAAGGAGTGTCAGATATGAATACAACACAAGAAAAAATACTAAAACCAAAGTTGGGATTGCTAGAACTTGCAAAGCAATTAGGAAATGTATCACAGGCGTGTAAAGTAATGGGATATTCAAGGGATACATTTACCGCTTCAAAGAACTGTATGAAACAGGAGGAGAAGAGGCTTTACACGAGATAAGCAAAAGCAAGCCATTGTATGCAAATAGAGTGTCGGAGGATATAGAAAAAGCAGTAGTTGAAATAGCAATAGAGTTTCCAGCATACGGACAAGAAAGAGCAGCAAACGAACTGAAAAAGAGAGGAATTCTCATCTCTGCAAGTGGAATAAGATCAGTGTGGCAAAGAAACGATCTTGAAAATTTTAAAAAGAGGTTAAAGGCATTAGAAGCAAAAGTAGCTCAGGATGGTATCATTTAAACAGAAGAACAGATAACAGCTCTAGAAAAGGCTAAGGAAGAAAAAGAGGCCCATGGAGAAATTGAAACAGAGCATCCAGGATACTTAGGTAGCCAAGACAGTTATTATGTTGGTAATATCAAAGGTATTGGACGAATTTACCAGCAAACCTTTGTTGATACCTATTCCAGAGTTGCTTTTGCTAAGCTTTACACAGAAAGGACTGCTATCACAGCTGCAGATCTTCTTAATGATAGGGTAGTACCGTTCTTTGATGAACAGAAAGTATCATTGCTACGTGTTTTGACGGATCGTGGTACAGAGTATTGTGGCAGACCTGAAAATCACGCTTACCAGCTATATTTAGGGGTAGAAAATATTGATCATTCTCGAACCAAAGCTCGTTCTCCACAGACTAATGGCATATGTGAAAGGTTCCACAGAACTATGCAAGATGAATGTTACAATATTATCTTTAGAAAGAAAATTTACACCTCTTTGGCAGAACTTCAGTTAGACGTAGACCATTGGGTGCATTCTTACAATAGATCTAGACCGCATTCAGGTAAATATTGCTATGGTAAGACTCCTATGCAAACCTTTTTTGATAGTATGCATATTGCTTATCAGAAAAATATTGATAGCATTAAACAGGATGCTGATTTTGGTTTTGACTTTGTTAATTCTTCTGTCAGTTAATTCATGCTTGTCAGATTAAGTCTAGACTATTACATATTATTCTATTTATTATATAACTAAGTTCATCACAATTTTCTAATGTCACTCCAAGCGCTTCCCCAAGCTCTTCTAGTAGCTTTTTCTATCTCTTATTTTAACACAAAAGTTGTGAGAAGAGTTTGTTTTTGGTACCATT
>NZ_QJHA01000027.1:0-39486 GCF_006334525.1 Wolbachia endosymbiont of Leptopilina clavipes | reverse complement strand
AAATGCATTCCAGTCGGTAATTTTATGCCACGCTTCCAGGCTTTTTTGACTGAAAATCTCCCGTTTTCTCACGTCTTTTCTTCCACTCATATAAAGTTGTTTTTCCGATCTTAAATCTCTTGGCAACAGTTTCTCCACTCTCTCCTTCATCCAATGCTTCCATTACCTTTTTTCTTAAGTCATAACTATATGCTACTGGCATCCTTACCTTCCACTACTATAAAACCTTATTTTCCTCGTTTGGACTATTATGAGAAGGGCTATACTGACAAAATTCATTTTTGTTGCAAATACCCTTTTATAAACCCGACTGTTTGTCTTAAACCAATTCTAAAGAAACTGACGATTATATGCACTAAAATCACAACTTTATCACTATAAATATAGTTGCCGCCCTGCATTTTTGGACAATTCTCGTACCAATTTTCTATGGCGTCATTGATATAACAAAAAATGCTTCCTCTTTCTTGGAGAAATTTGTTATATTCATTGCAGTTACTGACTCTCATTTTTTGTGGCATATTTTTTCTTCAACAGTTAAATGGCTATTTATAATGAATTTTGTCAGTAACTGCCAGTTCTTTTCACTTGAGCGATGCAACAAAGCCATCCCAGTGTCAATCACTGAAATGACACCCTTCCGGTGGGGATTGCTCTCAGACTACAATGTTCGTACAGTTGTACTGGGATTCAAGTATAAAAATATTTGGAAATTATACAATGGACAATGGATTCTAGGAGTATATGTTAAAAGTAATGTCCATAATGAAATAAGCTGGATTCCAATGTCACGTACTGGAATGACAACATATAGGTATTGGAATAACAAAAGAGGAATATTATGATTTTATATCATTTTCCTCTTTGTCCGTTTTCACGAAAAGTTAGAGCTCTTCTCAAGGAAAAAAAGCTGAGTTGTGATTTGGTATATGAAAATCCATGGGAAAAGCGGAATGAATTCATGGAGATCAATCCAATCGGACAAGTACCAGTATTAATAGATAATAACTTTGTAATAGCGGATAGTAATGCCATTTGTGAATATATAGAAGAGACTTACAATAGCGACGTCAAATTACTTGGTTCATCCACTATTATTAAGTCTAAAATACGCGCTTTAATCAATTGGTTCGATAGCAAATTTTACAATGAAGTTACTAAGTATATTATGAATGAAAAAGTAATTACTAACCGCAGCCCTGACTCTAGATTTCTTCATGCAGCTCAGAATAACCTGCCTTGCCATATGGAATACATCGAACACTTAATTAACAAGAACGTTTGGCTTGCAACTGATAAGTTCACTTTAGCCGATATTACTTTAGCATCACATATTTCTATAATAGACTACGTAAATAGTTTCCCATGGGAAAAAAGTAAGATTTTAAAAGAATGGTACTCCATTGTTAAATCAAGGTCTTGTTTTCGCGAAATATTATTAGAGAGAGTTTTTGGCTTAACTCCCCCTAGACATTACGCTGACCTTGATTTTTAACTTGCGTGAGTTTTAAAGCTACAGTCATTCCTTCGTCAGTAGGAATCAATATGGAGAAATATTTTTTTTCATCTGACAATCTATCGTTAAACTCTCTCATAGCATGCCATGACTTTTCTGATACTTCTTTTGGAGGAGATTCTAAAAATACTGTATCAAATAATAGAGTGTTATCTGCAACGATTAGCCCATCTTGTTTAATGTATGACTCTGCCCAATCTAAATACTTAGGATAACTACTTTTGTCAGCATCGATGAATATCATGTCAAATGGTGCCTTTGCTGATAATTCATTAATTTTTTCCAGTGCATCACCTTCTATTAGAGTAATTTTATCACTTAGATTAAAAGCACTAAAATTTTTTTTTGCTATTCTTGAGTGTTGAGGATTATTTTCTATTGTATATATATGACCATCTTTCGGTAAAGCTTTTACCATACAAATTGACGAATAACCATATAACGTTCTCTAATTGCACATAAGTCAACAATAATTTTTATATAAACCAAAATAACATATTTCCTACATAATCTTTAATAATTTTACATACAAGAGCAGTGTGCTTCCATGGTTCTCTCCGCGGTCTGATATGACAACAAACTTGTCAAGCCGCACTATACTTGTTAGGTGGAAGTGGACGGCAACATGTGCCCAACGAAGTCTAGGCTTCAAGGTTTTTTCTTGCTTATCCCTTCCATCGGCATTACTACCTCGAGTAAAATTATTGTTTATGCTCCTCTTAATTGTAATAACAAAATTCTGTTTTATTGATCAACATCCTGTGCATAATTACAGCCAATTTTCTTGCTACTGCTACAATTGCTTTCTTCATCCCTTTTTTCCTTGCAAGTTTTAACCCCCAGCTTTTCAACTTAAAATTTTTCTTACTAACTGTAAGTAAGACTTGTGCAGCTTCATATAACATACTTCGACATTCCATGGGCCCCATTTTTGATATACTACCATGCCGATCAATTTCTCCAGAAGCATATTGTCTTGGTGTTAACCCCATATACGCTCCAACTGTACTAGATCTTTCAAATCTATTTGGGTTATCCACTGTTGCTTTATATGTCATTGCTACTATAGTACCAACACCTGGAGCAGTAGTTAATAATTTACAATCCTCATCTTTTTTGCCTTGTTCTAAGAGCATCTTGTCAAGTTTTTCCAATGACTTCTCTATTGCCTCTAAACTACAAACTAACGCTCCAATTGAAGCCTTACTTATTTCATCCAAATCTTTAATTGCTTTTTCTATTCTTAAAGACAAGCTTTCAAATTTTGACCCTTGACCGAGCTTTATCCCGTATATTTATTGTCCCAACAATCTGCTGGTAGCTGCATGTTAACTGTCTTCTACTTCCAAGTGCTATTTTAATTTGACAAGATTCATCCGATTTTACTAGTACTTCTTTATATAGCCCAGCCCTCATCATTTGAGCTATACCTCTTGCATCATTCTTATCGTTTTTATTGATTCTTGCAGACAAAGCTGCTGCCATATGTCTTGCATCTACACAAACTACTGGCAAGCCAAAACTCCTTAATTTTTTGCACATTGATATTGAAAGTTGTCCACTTTCTACTCCTATAGTTTCGTAATTTTTGCCTTGTTCAAGCAAGTACTCTGCTATTGCCTTGCTTTCGCTTGCAACAACTCCTTCTTTAACAATCTTTCCTTTCTCATCAACGATACTAATGAAAGTTTCTTTGAGTGAGACATCTAATCCGCTATAATATTTCATGAGACTACTCCTACTGTAAAAGTTTAAATTGTTTTTGAAGAACTTATTCTACTGAATTCGTTACTTCGTGTTAAAATAATGGAGTATGTCTCTCCATCATTCAACAGCAATTACAGTATGTGCCAATTTCAACTATGCTTTTAACTTTATGGATTTTGATAAATAAATTTAATAATTTTCCTTCTTCAGGAGTGATTTGAATACGTTGTTTCTTATCAAGAGTACAATGTTCTTCTATTTTTTTATACTCTTTTGCAAATAAGCTTCTTATGTACAACGATTTTCTGCTAAAGTTATGACGCATTAAGTTTTATAATATAAACTAAGGAGGTTTAATCTATGTAAGATTTATAAATATAACAATAGAGTTAAGAATAATAAAATTTTTTATTTTAAGTTGTTATTTTATAAAGTAAAATTTTAAGTGACAAAGATTATTATATATTTTACTATGGTTAACTAGTATAATAACCAATTGTTATACTAGAATTAAGGGATCGTTTATTTACATCTCTCTTAAAATGTAATTTTTATAATCAATTAGAGAGGGTTATATGTCTTATAACATTGCTAACGAAGTTGAAACGTTAAGCAAGAAATCTAATAATAATGAAGGAGTCAAATTACTGCACAATCCAGCTTATCGCGAGAAGTACAAAGAACGCTTTAACGAAGCTCAGAAAAAAGTTATGGATATGGTCCAATTTTATGATGGAACGATAGTATTAATAGAGAATAAAATTGCTATGTATTATTATGCTTGGCACAGTAAAAAAAGAGAGTTTGAGCGTAAAAAGCAACAAACAGTATCAAAAAATACTGATTCAGCATAGGGTTTTTATATGGTAAGCTAAAGTGTTATTACTTCACTATAGCTTTTCCATATAACTCATCTATTACATTAGTGAAATATTCCAGCTCTCTATATCCTTCATGTTTGATTTTACCATTCTCTACGTATGATTTGTCACCGTTAAGCTTGATGATGAATACAGGAGTAGCTGTGATATCAAGTTTATTAATTGCAAGTGATTTATCATTTATAATTTTGTCCATCATCTTTTTATCATTAATGCATTGGTTAAATACATCTTGCTTCAAATTGCTTAGTGCAGCAATTTTTTGTAGTATAGTTAAATCACTAAAATTAGAGTAGTTCCACGAGTCTATTGCATTAAACATAGCTTTGTTAAAATTAAAATAGTCTTCTTCTTTTTCATAGCAATAACTTAGCATTGCAGCTTTTAATCCTCTGTAATCTAGGGGAAAATGACGGAATATGTATAACATCTTACCTGTATCTATGTACTTCTCTTTGATTTTAGGAAAAACTTTCTTATGAAAAAGAGAACAGTGATAACAAGTGAGCGAAGCATATTCTATCATTAAAATTGGTGCTTTTGGATCACCTAATAATTTATCATCAGGCAGTAGTGACAGTAGTTCTTTTGATGTTATTTCATCAGTTTTTTGAGTGTTGGGTAAGTTTTGTTCAATAGCTGCATAAGAACTAACACTTATAAAAATAAGTAAGAACAATAATCTAAAAATCATTACAATGGAAACACTTAACTTATTAAAGAATTTATGCATTTATATAAATAATGTCAAGATAACTTTTTCTCGGCAACACTTTCTACTCTGTCTTTAAATGCAGCAATTATTTTACTTTGTGTGTATTTATAAACTGAGTTTAATAAGGCGGAAAACAAATTGGATTTAAATTCAAACTTTATATAGAACTCTACCATAGTTTTACTTTCATCTATAGGAGTGAATTTCCATTCGTTGTATAAATGTTTAAATATTCCATTTGACGACACAGCTTTTATCCAACTTTTATTTGCTCCATTTGGAGAAAGAAAGGTCACTTCTGATGTGTAACTTCCTTTAATGCCATGAAAAGCTGCAAGGAGATCCACAATCATTTGGCTATCAGTTTTTTCTTTTATATAAACAGCTTTGCACCAAGGAACAAAATCAGGATACTTCTCAACGTCAATTACAACTTGAAATATCTCATGAGATGAACAGAAAAAAACACCTTGTTCTTTATATTGGTGTAACATAAACCTAAATAATGGAAAAGGGATCCATATCTACCGTCAGTCTTAGTAGATTCCTGAGACCTAAAGTTAAGGTGGGCATCACGTACTAATTTCAATGAAATTAACAGAGGCAATTCCCTTGATCAGAAATTATCGCTCGGGAAATTTAACTTAACTTATAACGCATAGCACAGACCCCTAAATTAATTATAGATTATTTATATAGAGTATGTCTATAGATATATTAAACTAGCGATCATTATTTTGCCTTTGTTAAATTTTGCATTTTAAGTATCATAGCTAATAAATATATCTTATGAATCTTATTAGGTTCTTAACCATTTTTATTGTAATCTCCTCAAGTGCTTACGCGAATTGTATAGGGCACAAAACTTTTGTGCTTGCCATGAAGCAGCAAGTAGACAACACGTCTATGAAAGGGAATAGAAAAAATCTAGAACATGTACAAGAAGAACTTCTGAAAATTATTCAGAATAATGTTGACCTCAAAGGAATATCTCGATTTGTCATAGGGAAATATTGGAATTTATCTACTCAGAAAGAAAAAGAAGAGTTTCTAAAAGAATATGAAGTATATCTCGCGCGCTTGTGCGCTAAAATTTTGTATAAATACATAAATAATAGTGAAATGATCATAATGAGTACAAAAGCAGTTGACGATGAAACTTGTCTGATAGGAACAAGATTTTCTTATGGTGATGAGGAATTTACAAACATTGACTTTAAAGTGACTAAAAGTGACAATTCTTTCTTAATAAACGATGTTGTAATGAGTGGGATAAGTATTGCTATTAATCAACGTTCTCAATTTAGTGAAAAAATCGACACGCACGGCATGGCAAGTGTAATAGATGAATTAAAATGTAACAATAATCTATGATATACATGCCTCATTGGCCTAAGCCGCTTGGCAGTAGACCAAAGGATTTTTCTCTTGATCGCATAAAAAGCTCTCTCAATAGATTAGGCAATCCTGAGAAAAAAATACCGCCAATAATTCACATAGCTGGCACTAATGGCAAAGGATCGACACTATCATTTATAAGATATATAATGCAAGCAGCAGGGTATAAAGTTCATACCTACACTTCTCCACATTTAGTGAATTTTAATGAGAGAATAGTTATTGCAGGCAATGATATCGATGATAGTGAATTACATAACTCACTAGAAGAATGCCGTATAGCAGTCGCAGAACAACCCATCACTCTATTTGAAGCCGCAACGACTGCAGCCTTCTTAGCTTTTTCTCGTCATAAAGCTGATATTACTTTAGTTGAAGTGGGTCTGGGTGGAAGGCTTGATGCAACAAATGTTATAGATAATCCAATTCTAACGATCATCACTTCAATTGCCCTTGACCATACAGAATATCTTGGTCCTACCGTAGAAACCATAGCAGGTGAAAAGGCCGGAATAATGAAACCTAATGTTCCTTGCGTAATAGCACCACAAGAAAAATCTATAATGAACACGCTAGAGCATCATGCAATAAATAAGAAATCTCCTCTGTATAGAGGAGGACTTGAATGGAATTGCGAAAAACAGAATAACAGAATGGTCTTTCAATCGGCTATTCAATCAATAGAATTTTCTTTGCCATCTTTAAAGGGTGAACACCAAATAATCAATGTAGGAAACGCCATTGCAGCATGTAGCATTTTGAGTGGAAAATATGGATTTGATATTGGAGAAGAGGACATTGCTTCAGGTTTACAGAGCACTTATTGGCCTGCGCGGCTAGAGTCTATAAAAGAAGGTAATTTAATTTCTTTATTACCAAAAGATTGGCAATTATTTCTAGATGGTGCACACAACAATGATGGTGCCAGAGTGTTAGCTAGGTGGGTAAAAGACAATTTTGCTGAAGGTGTTTATATGATCTTTGGTGTCACTCGTAACAGAAACGTCGCAGAGTTCTTAGAGCACTTAAAGCCATACATCAAACTACTATGCGCCGTTTGTGTTAAATCTGAACCTAAAGCAACAAGTACAGATTTAATCAGAGAAGGAGCTAATAATATAGGAGTAAATGCTATTGAATGTGAATCAATCGGTGATGCAATATCAAATCACATACTAAAAGCCTCTATTCAAAACGTCAAAACCATACTAATTTGTGGCTCGTTATTTTTAGCCAGAGATTTGAGTATGGAGAATAATCAACCTACTTGATGAGCCGAGACGTTAAAAGCACCATCAGGATTTACAATGCTGCTTGGCTTTTCGGTTGATGCTCCTATAGGTACATTTTGTTCATCACCTATTCCTTCAGTTTTTACAAGATTTACAACTTTTCTCTCGTAGATTTCACTTGCTAAGTGTAGTAATAAACTACAACCTAGTAATGCAGCAAATCCGATGAGTATTTTACTGTTTAAGTGTAATAGTCTAGACTTAATCTGACAAGCATGAATTAACTGACAGAAGAATTAACAAAGTCAAAACCAAAATCAGCATCCTGTTTAATGCTATCAATATTTTTCTGATAAGCAATATGCATACTATCAAAAAAGGTTTGCATAGGAGTCTTACCATAGCAATATTTACCTGAATGCGGTCTAGATCTATTGTAAGAATGCACCCAATGGTCTACGTCTAACTGAAGTTCTGCCAAAGAGGTGTAAATTTTCTTTCTAAAGATAATATTGTAACATTCATCTTGCATAGTTCTGTGGAACCTTTCACATATGCCATTAGTCTGTGGAGAACGAGCTTTGGTTCGAGAATGATCAATATTTTCTACCCCTAAATATAGCTGGTAAGCGTGATTTTCAGGTCTGCCACAATACTCTGTACCACGATCCGTCAAAACACGTAGCAATGATACTTTCTGTTCATCAAAGAACGGTACTACCCTATCATTAAGAAGATCTGCAGCTGTGATAGCAGTCCTTTCTGTGTAAAGCTTAGCAAAAGCAACTCTGGAATAGGTATCAACAAAGGTTTGCTGGTAAATTCGTCCAATACCTTTGATATTACCAACATAATAACTGTCTTGGCTACCTAAGTATCCTGGATGCTCTGTTTCAATTTCTCCATGGGCCTCTTTTTCTTCCTTAGCCTTTTCTAGAGCTGTTATCTGTTCTTCTGTTAAAATGATACCATCCTGAGCTACTTTTGCTTCTAATGCCTTTAACCTCTTTTTAAAATTTTCAAGATCGTTTCTTTGCCACACTGATCTTATTCCACTTGCAGAGATGAGAATTCCTCTCTTTTTCAGTTCGTTTGCTGCTCTTTCTTGTCCGTATGCTGGAAACTCTATTGCTATTTCAACTACTGCTTTTTCTATATCCTCCGACACTCTATTTGCATACAATGGCTTGCTTTTGCTTATCTCGTGTAAAGCCTCTTCTCCTCCTGTTTCATACAGTTCTTTGAAGCGGTAAATGTATCCCTTGAATATCCCATTACTTTACACGCCTGTGATACATTTCCTAATTGCTTTGCAAGTTCTAGCAATCCCAACTTTGGTTTTAGTATTTTTTCTTGTGTTGTATTCATATCTGACACTCCTTTAAAACTTGTCTATATTTTTATCTTACTTTGTTTGCTTGTCAGATCAAGTCTAGACTATTACATTTAACTGGTCACCTCCTCTGTAAACCAAGAAACATATGGCACCATGTCTGTTTACCAATAATAGCTGAAGATAAGGAGATTATTTATTCAGTTAATAATCATATTCCAGAGCATGAACAGGAAATATACTCAAGAAAAGAAGGTCAATTGTTGTATTCCCTAACTGAAGGAAAAGAAGAAATTGAGATGATAAAAGCTGAACTTGGGAGTTATGGTTTTGCTGCTCAATACCAACAAAACCCTCTACCACTTTCAAGTGCTATAATTAAACGAGAGTGGTTGAAGCGCTATAAAAATTTTCCTGATAGCCTCTTGCATGTAACACAAAGTTGGGATACTGCAATTTCAACAAACAATACAAGTGACTTTAGTGTCTGCACTACCTGGACAAAAGTAGATAATACATTCTATTTACTCGATGTATATCGCGCAAAACTTGAATATCCAAAACTTAAAGAGAAAGTTCTGTCGCTGGCTGCAAGGTGGAAGCCACACGCAATTTTAATCGAAGCAAAAGCAAGCGGTCAGCAATTGGTTCAGGAGCTCAGGAAAAACAGTGATTTACCTATTATTCAAATAGTACCACATGATGACAAATTAACTCGATTTCACCGAATTGTCCCAATTATAGAATCTGAGCGGGTTTTTCTCCCTAACCAAGCAGTATGGCTTAGCGACTTTGAGTATGAGATTTTAATGTTTCCAGAAATCCGTCACGACGATCAAGTAGACAGTACCGTGCAATATCTTCAGTGGGTGAGAAATAATATTGCTAGAGTGGTAGCTATACGTTCATTGTAGCTTGAAAAGGTTCCTCGGAATTGTGTATAATTTTTTTAACTGAGCTTATTTAACTTATCCATTTTCTGAATGATATTTTAGGGTTTATTGAAATAAATACTACGCAAAAATTCTATCTCTGGGTGCTTAGATGAATATCTTTATATTAGACGAAAATCCTGTAACTGCAGCACAAATGTTATGCGATAAGCACATAGTAAAAATGCCGCTAGAAACTGCTCAATTGCTTAGCAGTGTTTTTTCAATAGCATTAAAAGAGCCAAATCCTTTAGTCAGCATTACAAACCAGAATATAGAAGTTCCATATAAACTTACTCACAAAAACCATCCTTGTTCTTTATGGGCTAGACAATCAAAAGGAAACTTTGATTGGTTAATAAAACATGGAAAAGAATTGTGTATAGAATATAGCTTGCGATACAAAAGAACGCATAAATCCGAAGAAGTTATAGATTGGTGCGATAATAACAAGGATTTGCTAATATTTCGATCAGCTGATATACAAGCTTTACACAAGCGTTACCTGATCGATATAAATGTAATAACCCAATAGAAGCATATAGAGAATATTACCTAAAAGAAAAGATGAGATTTGCTAAGTGGGAAAAAGGTAGAGAAGCACCAGATTGGTTGCTAGACAAAATGCTATAGGTTATAAAATTATCCAAACCGATCATAAAAAAGGTAGAATTGAAGTTGCAAAAGCAATGCTGGCTGATAATGTTGATGTTTATCAAGTTTATTGATCTTTCTATTTGTGAGATTAAAGAATTCAGTAAACTGTTATTCCCAGTATATGGTAGGCTACTTGCACTATAGAGTGTCATGTACACATCTGTACTAACAAGCAGAGGTAAATCTAAGTCAGTTTAGATATAACATTTACTTTAAAACTTTATTTTACGCTGATATTCTAGCGCTTTTCTGTGGTATTTTGTTGGGGTATAATTTGCAAAACTATCTTCCTTATAGGTTAAAAAATTACACTGCTTTATATGTAACTCTATCCACTCTGCATAATCCTGATGATCAGTTGCAATAAATATTTCACCTGTGACAAGTATTTTTTTTGCTAATAAATTTAAAATTCCGTATTAATTAACCGTCTTTTGTTGTGACTTCTTTTTGGCCATGGATCTGGAAAGAGAATAAAGAATTTTTCAACACTGTGGTCAGGAAAATTGACAATTAATTCTCTTGCATCTTCTGTCCATATTAAAATATTTTTTATGCTGTGTGCTTCTATGCTTTTTAGCAAGGAAGAGACCCCCTTTAAATAAGGCTCACATCCTATAAATAATAGATCAGATTCATTGAATGCCTGATGGAGCATATTTTCACCATTACCGAAACCTATTTCTACCCGTATTCTTTTTTGTAAGTCTACGATCTTTTTTATAGATTCCTTGCTGTTTTTAATAGAATACTTCTCCAGAACATTCAACTTCAACCTAGATCTTCTGGAAAATGACCTAATCCAATTATTATTCCTAGATAACATATCTTACATAACTTAATCTTTTATAGCTTAAACAATTCTCGAAATGAATTAATGAGAATTTACTTGTCACTAATTATTAATATTATATAATGTATGAGTTCTAATGAAGTTAAAATTAAAAGGTATGGAAAGTACAGTTGCTATCAAGATGCTATCATCAAATAGGTTCATAGAAGAGATATTTCAAGATCAATTTGATAATCAAGACAATGAGTTTTGTGAAGATTCCTTTGCTAACAAAATCAAAGAAGGAGATGTGGTAGAAGGTATAATCACAAGAAGAAATTCTAATGATATTGTGGTTGATGTTGGTTTAAAGTCAGACGGAAGAATTCTGATTAAGGAGCTCAGTTGTAATGATGATATCACTGTTGGCTCGAAAATTAGAGTTTATGTTGAAAGAATTGAAGATTACCATGGTAATGTTGTTCTTAGTCGTGAGAAAGCAATTAGAGACGAAAAATGGAATAAATTGGAAGAAAGCGCAGTTACAAAAGATGAAGTAACAGGAATCATTAAACGCTCAATTAAATGCGGTTTTATTGTTGATCTTGGTGATGGAATAAGTGCGTTTTTACCGCTGAGTCATGTGGATTTGAAGCAAATAAAAGATGCTAATCACCTTATTGAAACTGAACAAAAATTCATCGTGCTTAAAATGGATAAGAAGCAGGGGAATATTGTAGTATCAAGAAAGCTGGTATTAGAGAAATTGCATGCTGGTGAAAAAATTAAGTTTTTAGAATCTTTAAATGAAGGTGATGTAGTAGAAGGCAAAATAAAAAGCATCACTCACTACGGTGCATTTGTTGGCATTCATGAATCAGATACAGTGGGAGTTATAGATGGGCTGCTACATATTACAGATATCTCTTGGAGTAATGTAAGTCATCCATCTGCAATTTTTTCTTATGGTCAGCATATAAAAACTAAAATTATAAAAATAGATAGAGAAAATGGAAAAATCTCCCTGGGTGTAAAACAATTAGGAGACAATCCTTGGCAAGATCTAGAGTCAAAATGTCCAATTAACAGCGTACACAAAGGATGTGTAACGGGTATAAAAGATTGTGGATTCATTGTTGAGATTAAACCTGGGATTGCGGGTTTGGTACACTCATCAGAAATAACTTGGAGCAAGAGTAATTTACCAATCAGTAGTTTTGTAACAATAGGACAAGAAGTGGATGTAAAAATTCTCGGTATTGACATTATTAAAAATAAGATGAGTTTAAGCACAAAAAGGTGCTTAGAGAATCCTTGGCAAGTATTTATTGATAAATATCCTCTTGGTTCTATTGTTTCTGGTAAAGTTAAAAGCAACAATGGTTCACAAATATCTGTGACTTTTGATAATTCTGAGATATCTGAGGACGTAGAAGGAACAATTTATATGCAAAATCTAAGTTGGTCGAAAAACAATTCAGATGAGATAAAAAAGTATAATGTAGGTGATGAAATAGAAGCAAAAGTGATAAGGGCTAACGTAGATCGGACAAGAATTTATCTTGGAGTAAAGCAAATAGAGTATGATCCTCTTGAAGAACTGATAGAGAAAGTTAAAGTAGGGGATAAAATTCAGGTTACTGTAAGTAAGAGAGAGGAAAATGGTCTAATCGTTGAGGTTGAGAACAATGTAACCCTTTTAGTAGATCAAGAGCATTTACCAGAAAATAAAAAGTTTTCTATATCAGAAAAAATACAAGTTGAAGTAGTAGGTGTTGAAAAATATAATATAATATTATCTGCCAAATAACTTCTTGTGCTTCATATAAATGGCAACGAAATCTGATATAATAGCAAAAGTGGCAAAAAAACACCTTTTGTTAGGTAAGGTCATTATAGCAGACATAGTTGATAGTTTCTTTCGAGTGTTTTCAAACACGTTGAAATATCATAATAGAGTTGAAATCAGGGGGTTTGGTTCTTTTTCAATTAGAAGCTATAACTTGAAAGAAGCAAGTAATTTGACGTCACAGAAGGTTGCAAAACATCAATACTTTAAAACTTATTTTCGTAGCAGTAAAAAGTTATCCCTCTTGATAAATGAATAAAAATCTATATTGTAAATTTGAAAGTTGTACAATATAGCATCATATGCAAGTAGTAGAAATAGTTATACATAATAACACATATAAAATATCTTGCGAAAGTAAAAAGAAGGACCATTTATTACAACTTGCTAATAGCTTCAACAAGCTAGTTAGCTCCATATCTCAAAGAACTGGAGGTAAGGGCTCAGATGCATTAAATTTCTTACTTGCAGCATTGACTCTCGAAGACAAAATTTTAGAATTAACAAAGCGATTAGACGAAATAAATCAAGAATGCAAAAAGTATAGGGAGGAAAAAAGAGTAGAATATGCTGAAGTATTAGATAGGGTAAACAAGATTATTGGGTGCATAAGTTATTAAAGCAAGCAATCAAATCGACTACCTCACTACTCAAATCAGGGGGGAGAAGTTTCTTACGAGTGATGTAACAATATAATTCGCAATCATCAAGATCAACTATTTTTTCGTATTCAATTAGTTCACTTAAGGAAAATTTATCAAGATATTTCAATGCAAAATGCCCTAAAAGTATATCAGTTTCTTTACAACCCCTATGCCAACTCCTATACATCAGTTTTCTTCTTAATAAGGAGATATCTATCATTGTCATTAAACTTTTTTTAATTTAAAGACTAAACTAAATACTTGTCAAGCAAGGCGCATTTTAATATACTCAACGTTTGATTAAGATTTAAAACATAGGTGGAATTAATTTCTCATCAACTTAGCGCTGGAATATATTATTTTTTATCGTTTTCTTTAATAATTTCTATCATAGTATTCGTGCATGAATGTGGGCATTATATTGTCGCTAAAGCATGCAAGGTTAAAGTTGAATCTTTTTCTATAGGCTTTGGTCCTGAAATTTTTGGTTTTAACGACAAGTCTGGAACTAGATGGAAATTAAGTGCCTTTCCATTGGGTGGCTACGTTAAAATGTTAGGGGATACTAATGCAGCAAGCGTTCCTGTTGATCAACAAAAATTAACTGAAGAAGAAAAATTATACTCATTCCATACAAAACCTCGATATCAAAAAGCAGCAATAGTTTTTGCAGGGCCTTTTGCAAACATGATATTTACCGTTATGGCTTTCACAGTATTTTTTAGCGTGGCAGGTTATTATCGTACTCCACCAGTAATTGGTAATGTAATTGAAGAAAGTGCAGCAAAGCAAGCTGGCCTATTACCAGGTGACACTATTACACAGATCAATGAGTACAAAATAAAATACTTTGAAGATATTTCACGCGTGATAATGTCCAACCCTGAAACAAGAATAGAAATTAAGTATAGAAGAAATAACGAAGAGTACAGAACTATTCTAACTCCGTTTACAGTTGAGGATAGAGATGTCTTTGGTAACATAATAGAAAGAAAAACTATAGGAATTACCTCAATTAATATGATAGGGTTAAAACAGTCATCTTTTCTTGGAGCTGCTAGCCTATCAGTGAATGAAACCTACCACACTATGTGTTTAACAATCAAAGCACTCTTTCAAATTGTTGTTGGTAAAAGGAGTATAAATGAAATAGGTGGGCCAATAAAAATTGCAAAATATTCAGGGCAATCAGCTAAAAAGGGACTTATGATGGTTCTATATTTTATGGCAATTATTTCAGCTAATTTAGCTGCAATTAACTTGCTGCCAATACCACTACTAGATGGTGGGCATTTATTTCATTATATTATAGAAGCAGTTATA
The DNA here is from genome assembly GCF_006334525.1 of Wolbachia endosymbiont of Leptopilina clavipes. Taxonomy (NCBI): domain Bacteria; kingdom Pseudomonadati; phylum Pseudomonadota; class Alphaproteobacteria; order Rickettsiales; family Anaplasmataceae; genus Wolbachia; species Wolbachia endosymbiont of Leptopilina clavipes. The sequence continues at coordinate 24,527 of NZ_QJHA01000027.1, read as the reverse complement.
CGTAGAGATTTGAGTTTGAAATATCAAAAATATGCAGTCACTTTTGGTGCTACCATACTGTTTTTGTTGATGGCAGTTGCAATCACAAATGATATTAGGCATCTTTTTTAAGATACATATGAGAAAGTTATTTCACATACTAATAATAATATTTATTTCTTTTCCCACTCTACTTGTTGCTCTAGAAAATAAAGAAAAAGTACAGATAAAAAATATTAAGTATATTGGCAATGAGCGAGTAAGTGATCAAACAATAAGGTTTTATACAAAATTAGAACCAGGTAGTCATATAAATGATGATGATGTAGATTCAATTATAAAAGATTTATATAAAACAAAGTTATTTGCTAGTATTAACGCCTATATCGATGATGAAAAAAACTTAGTAGTAAAAATTCATGAGAATCCATTGATTAACAAAGTAATATTGAAAGGCAATAAGTTATTTAACAGTAAAGAGTTGCTAAATAACGTTATCCAGTCAAAATCACTAACTATTTTCACTGAAACAAAATTACAAAACGATTTAATAAATCTAGCTACTCTTTATAGGAACAGTGGTAAAATTGGTGTTAAAATTGCATATGAGCTAGATAAGCTTGGTAGCAATAGGATAAACCTAATTTTTAAGATAAAAGAAGGAAGAACGTCTAAAATTAAGGGTTTACGATTCATAGGTAATAAAAACTTTTCAGCAAATGAGCTAGAGCAAGTTATCAAAAGGCATAGCAACGATATATTTAGTAAGTTATTTAGAGCTATTTTTAAAAGCGGAACTCATTATTCACCTCAATATCTACTGATTAACACAGAACTGCTTGATCGCTTCTATTCATCTAAGGGATATATTCAAAATAATATCCAACCAATTGTTGAGGTTGATAATAACAACCAAATAGAGTTAACTTTTTTGATTGATGAAAAGCAGCAATACTTATTTGGAAATAATGAAGTTGATATTGAAACTGAGATTAAGGATTTAAGTTTAAGGGAAGAAATATTAGAATTTATCAAAGAGGAAAATAATCAAATATTTAATAGAGTTAAAATTAACAATACAGCAGAAAAAATAAGTAAACATTTAAACGAAAAAGGATATATATTTGCAAAAGTTAATCCAGAATATACACAACATAACAATATTGTGGATGTAACTTACAAAGTGCTACCAGGTAAAAAGATTTATATAAACCAAATTACTATTGATGGCAATGACCGCACTTTAGATAAAGTAATTAGAAGAAAACTTAGCATGGCAGAAGGCAACGCATATAACACATCTGAGATTCAAAAATCACGTAGAAAACTTATATATAGCGATTTTTTTGAAACAGTAAAAATAAATAGTTATATAGTGGATGAAAATGCAGTAAATCTTGATTTAAATGTCAAAGAAAAAAGAACTGCCTCGTTATCTTTAACAGGTGGCATGTCTCTTCCTGGTGGAGTATTTGTTAAAACCGATTTCACAGATCGTAATTTATTTGGTAGTGGTAAAGAGGTATCTTTTGCTCTTGAAAAAAGTCAATATGTTCTTTCTACTAGTATAGACGCTGTTGAAAATAATTTTAACGATTCTGATACGTCATTAGGCGTAGGTATATTTTATGAAAAACAAGATAAGCCAAACACCACTTTTGATACTTGTGACTGGGGAGGAACAGTAAAATTATCTTATAAAATTTTAGAAAATCTAACCAACTCTATTCGCTATTCTTATAAATATAACCATATACATATGGACAATAAGAGTGGAAAAGATGAGGATATCTCTGAGATAATAAGAGATCAAGAAGGTGAGTATCAGGTTTCATCAGTGGGATATACGTTATCATACAATAAACTGGATAACCTCTATACTCCTAAAGAGGGATATTTATTGCGCTTAAATCAGGATATTTCAGGATTGGGAGGAAATGTAAATTTCCTAAAATCTGAGTTTTTGTCTTTTTATACACGCCCTATACTAAGCAAAATTGATGATGATATAACATTGCGCTTTAAAATAGCAGCAGGTCATATTTTCTCTTATACCGATAAAGAGCTAAATATTGGCCAGCACTTTTTTAAAGGTGGTAATGAAATTAGAGGATTTGACCTTTCCGGCATTGGACCAAGAGCAGAAGACAAAAATAAAAGCTCATTGGGAGGCAAAACTTATTTTAATTTAACACAGCAAGTAGATTTTCCACTATCTAAATTATACGACTATGCTGGTATCAAAGGCTCACTATTTGTTGACTACGCAACACTTTTTGGTTTAGATGAAAAGGAGATATATAGTGGAAAATATTACGATAGTAAGCTTATAAGAGTATCACCAGGTTTTGGCTTTTCAATGCCCTCTCCTTTTGGTAGACTTAGATTAGATTTTGGGTTTCCTTTAGTAAAGGAAACTTATGATATAATACCATCACCAAACGTTAAAATTTCTATTGAAGCGGGGATTTGAATGAAATATATACAGTTATTTACATCAGTCATTGCCTTAATTGTTTCCTTATTTGTAGGGTATAAGTTTGTAGGGTATCAACCTCAGAGCGCGATTAATACAAAGTCTGCCATTATTGATAGTGACAAAGTTATCAACGAATCTCTGGCTCTGCAAAATATACAACAACAAATAAAGGAGCAGAATTCTAGATTACAGCAAGAATTTGAAAATGAGTTAGAAAAATTTAAGCCATCGAAAGAAGAATTTGACCTTTTGTCAGAAGAAGCAAAAAAAGAAAAGACGGAACAATTTAGTAAGTACACTGTAAGCGTTAGGGATAATTACGCTAAGAAAATGTCAAATTTAGAAGAAAACTATAGAGAAGCAGTAGAAAGTGTCTTTAACAAAATAAAAGAAGTGGCTAAAAGAACGGCAGAAAAAAACAATGTAGATTTAGTACTATTTATTTCAAAAAAGAACCAAGTTCTATACTCTATGGATGAGGTTGATTTATCAGATGTGGTATTAAAAAATGTAAATAAGGAAATACCTGAATTTGCTTTGCAAAGCATTGAGTAGGCTTATGCAATTTAATATCAGTGATATTATAAAAATACTACCACATTCTTATCCTTTTCTCTTAGTAGATAGGGTTATAGAATGCGAACCTGGTAAAAGTATAAAAGCAATCAAAAATGTGACTTTCAACGAGCCATTTTTTATTGGTCATTTTCCTGGCCATCCGATAATGCCAGGAGTTTTGATAATTGAGTCTTTAGCTCAGGCATCTGCTATATGTGTCCTCGGTAAAGAAACAATAGAAAATAAAGTTGTTTACTTTATGTCTATTGAAAACGCAAAATTCAGAAGACCAGTTATTCCAGGGGACACGTTGGTTCTTCAATCCAATATAAAAAGTGCGTGTTTGGGTGCATGCAAATTTGAGTGTGTTGCATATGTTGGGAAAGAAAAAGCTGCAGAAGCAACAATCTTAGCAAGACTGCAAGACAAATAAAATCTTCATCTGTAAGAAACAGTATGTACACTGTATAGTATAACAATGCAACTGAATTTCAAAATCTCATTTTCAAACTTATACACTTGTAGTGGATTAATAAAATTAGATGAGACGTTTTTAGATTATATAAAATCGTGCGATGAAAGCTTGTTTTGTTCATTAATTGAAGCAAGAGAAAAAGCAGCTTCTTCTTTGATGTCATCCCAGTGCTTGACACTGGGATCCATAGAACAACCAATGTTGGCCACTCAAATGACAGATAGTCAGTTAATAATAGACCTCTCATATTTACTTGATGAATTTATTGCAAAACTTTTTAATATTGGAAAAGAAGCGGGGGAGCTAAAGAAAAAGCACAACGACTTTGCTGCAATATATAAGTGTAAAAGGTTATTTGTTCAACGCTATGCATTAAAGAAGTACACTGATATAGCAGATATAGATATTGATTATGTTACCAGCAAATTAAATCGCTTTCTTGCCCTACCAACAACAGAAAAAAATTTTGCTGAGCAGGTGATGCGTTGGTTGGAAAATAAAGAGGATCACAAAGAAGAAATAGAACTTGCAGCGCAATATGCAGCGTGGAGAGTAAAAAATAAACAGAGTATACTTTTTAGTATTCACAGAAAAATTGATCACGAAAATCTCGTATCGTTCTTCAAAAAAGAAGTAGACGAAGTTGAGGTATTGTATTCAAGCAAAACAAAAAGACGACATGGTTTTGATCTGACAAGTGAAAAGGTGAGTTTGAATAAAGCATTGGATAATGCTCATTACTGCATATTTTGTCATAAGCAAAATAAGGACAGTTGTTCAAGGGGGCTAAGTAATAACGACAATAACTTTAAACAGTCCCCACTCAAAGTTGAATTGCACGGCTGTCCACTAGAACAGAAAATATCAGAAATGAATCTGGTGAAAAGCGAAGGGTACAGCATAGCAAGCCTTGCAATTGTGGTAATAGATAACCCATTATGTGCAGCTACTGGGAAAAGAATATGCAATGATTGCATGAACTCATGCATATATCAGAAACAAGAGCCTGTAAATGTGCCAATGATTGAAACAAGGATTCTAGATGATGTGCTTAGTTTACCGTATGGATTTGAAATATATTCTCTGCTTAGCCGTTGGAATCCTTTAAATTTTCAGCGTCCATTGCCAAAAGGAAACACAGGAAAAAGCGTCCTAGTTGTAGGGCTTGGTCCTGCGGGTTTTAATTTAGCTCATCATTTATTAAACGATGGGCATAACGTTATCGCCATTGATGGACTAAAGATTGAACCTTTGATCGATAATTTTCAGCTAATTAAAGATTTCGAGCATGAAAAACTAAGTGAACGCACAGCTGGTGGATTTGGTGGAGTAGCAGAGTATGGCATAACCTCTAGATGGAACAAAAACTATCTAAAAATCATTAGACTTTTGCTGGAAAGACGTGAGAATTTCGCACTTTATGGAGGTATTCGTTTTGGTGGCACGATTAATGTTGATGACGCGTTCAACTCGGGTTTTGATCACATCGCCCTAGCACTTGGCTCTGGCAAGCCACGAATGATCAAAATAAAGAATATACTAGCTCGTGGAGTGCGTATGGCATCTGACTTTCTTATGTCGTTACAACTGACTGGCGCTCTTAAATTTGATTCTATAGCAAGTCTGCAAGTTCGTATGCCGATAGTTGTAATAGGGGCTGGGCTTACTGCGATTGACACTGCCACTGAAGCTTTAGCGTATTATCCAATTCAAGTAGAAAAATTTCTTCTTCGTTATGAAATATTGGTTGATAAGTACGGAAAAGACTGTGTTGAAAAAGATTGGACAGAAGAAGAGCGCGAAATTGCGAATGAGCTCATATCGCACGCAAAGTTGATCCAAGCAGAGCAAGAATTAGCAAAAAAAGAAAGTAGAGAAATAAAAATATTAGAGTTAATGCAGAGTCTTGGGGGAGTGAAAGTTGTATATAGAAAAGAGCTGAAAGACTCGCCAAGTTATCGATTAAATAGCGAAGAGGTGCAAAACGCATTATCAGAAGGGATTTACTTTATTGAAAACTTAGAGCCAGTTGAAGTTGTGACAGATAAATATAACCATGCTGAGTCAATAAAACTGATAGACACAAAATCCGGCGAAATCAAACGTATAAAAGCACGTTCTATTTTTATAGCAGCAGGTACTGAGCCAAATACAGTTATTGCAACAGAAGATAAAAAGCATTTTAAATTAAGTAATGGGTATTTTACTCATTTGAATTCATCAGGAAAAGAAATAGACCCAATATTTTCTCCTAAAATGCAAAATAAAGATAGAATATTAGTGTATAAGCAAGGCAATAAAACAATCAGCTTTTTTGGTGATCTTCACCCTTCGTATAGCGGCAGCGTCGTGAAAGCTATGGCAAGTGCTAAGAACGGCTACCCTATTATTTCTCAGCTTTTGAGTGGAGTGATCCAAACAGCTAATCAGCCAGCGTCACGCGCTGGAGTGACGCTGTTCCGTCAAGCTAACAAAGAATTCTTTAATAGAATCAAAGAGCAATTCACTGCAAAGGTTATAAAAGTTCAATATTTAACAGACAAAGTTGTGGAAATAGTGATCAAAGCACCACTTGCGGCAAAAAATTTTAAACCCGGACAATTCTTTAGGTTGCAAAATTTTGCAACCAATAGCAGAAAGGCCAATAATACAAACCTTGCTATGGAAGGTATAGCCGTAACCGGCACTGAAGTAGACAAAAAAAAAGGATTTATTTCCACTATTGTGCTTGAAACTGGCGGTTCCACTAATTTATGTAAATGTTTTAAAGAAGGTGAACAAGTAATTCTTATGGGTCCAACTGGCAGCCCTACTGAGATTGGTTAAACCTACTTTGTACTAATTATACCATAATGTATATTATTTATTAATAAATCTATACTATAATAATAATTTTTATTAAGGTAGTATTATGACACATAAGTTAAGATTCACACTTCCAAAAGAAAGCTACTCTATAGATATAGGACCATGTTCTGCAAAAAGTAGAAAGTGTAAGGAGTTTATAGCAAAAAACGAAGACGTAGGTATGAAATTTCTTATTTCTACTAAAGATGATACTGGCAAAACAGGAAAAATGTCCCTTTGTAAAGATAATAACGGTCAAGATGAGTGTGCAAAATCCTACACAGTTCAATTTCCAGTAATTTATAATGATCTTTTTAATGATAGCTTTAGCTACGTAAGTGTTCTTTTGGATCATGATAAAGGACATTTAACTAGGATGCGCAATGAATTCGATAAATATAATATTGATTACACAGTTATGGATGACGGTAAAACACAGAATGTGCTGTCAGAGGATTTTATGATCTAATTTTCATTATACAGCTACTAAAGAGCTTTCTTGATTCCAGTGTCCGCTACTCGAATGCCGTCATTACAGTACTTGATACGGGGATCTATAGCTAAAACAATTTAAGATTCCGCTACGTGTTAGCGGAATCTATGCTGAGACACCGCGGCGGTATCTAAAAAAAGCGTTAAAGACTAGATTAGCAAAGAATTCTTTAATAGAATCAAATATTGCGAAGAGCATAAAAGTCGAATGAGTGCATTGAAAACTGGCAGCTCCATTAGATTTATGCAAATACTTAAAACAAAGAAAGTAAATCACTCTCAACTAGCAGACTTACTGAAGTTCTGGATATTGAATTGATGCCAAATTTTATTTCAAAAAGTAAATAATTTACTAACGCTCGTGCACAAATTAACAATAAATTATGCACGAGTGTAGCACTGTGAATTAGGAGTGCTATATTAAAGCTTACCTCACTATTAAAGCTATCGGTCAGATTAGATTCAAAACCTAATCTGACCGGTTTCTCTATAACCTTCTAAACCCTGATATAATTATATGGTAATTAACTTAACTAGTGGTTAATATGCAATTGATTTTATTTGTATGTTGAGGTAGCATAAACCATACTGTTTTACATCATTGTGCAACTTTATAAATTTTTATTGCTATTTCTATTGACTACATTAATAGTGATAGTCCTAATATTACCTGAAAATTTAGGTACTACACTGAATTGCTCTCATCCAGTTCTAAATTTTGATTTATCTTTTCGTATCGTACTAATATCTTTTTTATCAGTTGCATTTTTAGCTGTTCTACCAACACAAAATTTGACTTTTTCAGAGATGCTATCTTTTTTTGCTTATACTACCTGCTCACTCTGTGCAATTTTATCCAAGCAGATAATGTTGGTTATAATATTCTTTGAATTAATGACCATCAGTGCATTTTTTATTATCGCAGCTAGCTGTAGAGATAGTGGATCTGCAATAAGGTACGCTTGTGTACACTTTTTGGTTGGAGTTATATTGACAGCAGGATTGGCACTTCAAAGCACTAACCTGATAATTTTGGGTTTATTGATAAACTGCGCTTGTTTTCCTTTTTCGTTTTGGGTTGTTGATGCATATCCTGCTGCATCACTACATGGCACTACATATCTCTCTTTATTTACCACTAAAGTCTCTTTTTTAGTGATGCTTTTACACACTTACACCCTATGGCAAGATTGTACTGAAATATTAGCACTTGTAGGCGCCATCACTGTAATTTACAGCATTATATTTGCTTCTCTTGAGCAAAATATTCGCAGATTTTTATGCTATAACGTTGTAGGACAAATGGGCTTGCTGATTATTGCAGGAAGTTTGCTCAGTCCTTCGGAAAAAGCAATACCAATTTTGATACTGCATATAATCTTCTCTCTTGTTTATCAATCATTATTGTTTGTGGTCAGTAATTCGATTATTTTACAAACAAAAACAATTAGTTTTAATGGAGTGGGTAAACTGATGTCAGTGGAAGGCATGTGTGCTATAATCGCAATACTTACAATGGCTGCATTTCCTGGAACCGTTGGATTTATCAGTAAATCATATATCACAGCTGAAATTGAAATGAACACTGTTGCCTTAAAAGGGTATAAAAATTTATATAAGCTTCTAAATTTGCTGCTTCATTTAAGCGTGGGGCTAAAGTTTCTTTATTACTTATTTATTGCAAAAAGTAAGTCAAAACCTTTAGCAGAGAGGGGAGGCAAAATGACTATGATTATTTTAGCATTTATATGCGTAATCGCTGGCAATCCTTACTTACCTATTTACAATAAACCTTCGATTTTCGATTTTGTGTACAACACAAAAAATGTTTTGTCGCAATTTAATTTATTACTATGTACCACTTTATTGTTTATTCCTTTACGCAAGTTATTTTACCCGAGAGTAAATTTTAAAATGGATGTTGATTGGATTTTTAGAGTTTTCATATCCTATATTGTCTTGTTGTTCAATCAATTGGTCTTTAAAGTGAGAGAAATGTCTGCCAACGTACTGCAAAACTTGACTAATTCACTTACTAATTTATACTTTAATAATATTACTAAACTTAAAGAAGTGCTAAGTTATAACTCAGTAAGTTTTGTTTCAGCTTCTTCTCTCTTTTTAATGAGTATTCTACTAATGCTATTATGTTTAAATCGTTAACTGAAAGTTTAAATTCTGTATTTAGTAAACTGAGAGGAAAGTCGATCATTTCTGAAGATGATTTTAATCTTGCCATGCGTGAAATACGTATAGCTTTAATTGAAGCTGACGTTTCACTTGAAGTTGCAAAAAAATTCATCAACGACATTAAAGATAAAGTGATTGGGGAAAAAGTCATAAAAAGTGTTTCTCCAGCACAAATGATAATTAAAATTGTGCAGGATAATTTGGTTGCAGTTCTCGGATCAGAGAAAAGTGACTTAAATCTAGCAGTTAAACCCCCTGCTGTGATTATGATGGCGGGCTTACAAGGTGCAGGTAAAACAACTACCTCAGGAAAGCTTGCTTTAAAGCTAAAAAAGCAAAAGAAAAAAGTGATGCTTGCCTCTTTAGACATTTATAGGCCGGCTGCCCAGAAACAACTTGAGGTGCTGGGTAAACAGATAGACGTACAAACTTTATCTATAGTAATAAATGAGGAGCCTATTGCAATTACAAAAAGGGCACTGGCAGCAGCAAAGAACGATAATTATGATGTATTAATACTAGACACCGCAGGCAGGCTTCATATTGACAATAATATGATGAATGAGTTGAAAGCCGTAAAGGAAATAGCTTCACCTGCAGAAGTTATTTTAGTAGCCGACGCAATGATAGGCCAGGATGCGGTCAACATTGCCAAATCATTCAATGAGGTAATAGGTGTAACCGGCATTATTCTCACCCGTGTTGATGGTGATGCACGTGGTGGTGCTGCTCTTTCTATGAAAATGATCACCGATTGTCCAATTAAATTTATTGCTTGTGGTGAAAAATTAAGTGACCTCGATGATTTTTATCCCGATAGAATTGCAAAAAGGATACTTAGCATGGGTGATGTTGTATCATTGGTTGAAAAAGCTGCTGAGATTGTTGGTCAGGAAGAAATTGATAAGTTACAAAAGAAAGTAAAAAAGGGTAAATTCGACCTAAACGACCTAGTGGGAATGTTAAAAACTCTGAGTAAAATGGATGGCATTAGCAACATAATGAAATTCATCCCTAGTTCATTCACAAAAAAGCTAAGTAGCAGTGTGCCAGACGACAATAAAGTGAAAAAATATATAGCCATCATAAACTCAATGACCGAAAAAGAAAGGCAAAATCCAGATATTTTAAATGGCAAAAGAAGACTTAGAATTTCTAAGGGGTCCGGAACAAGTGTAACTGACGTTAATCTTCTAATTAAGCAGTATAATCAAATGAGCTCTATGGTGAATAAATTCAGTAAAGTTGATCATAATAAACTCAAAGAATCTGATTTAATGGATATGCTGAGCAGAAAATAAATCAGCAGGTAGTAGAATGAAATAAAATCATCAGTTGTAATTGCTGTTGAGTAGTGAAGTAACAAATTCAATAAATTTCCGCAGTTGGAATTGGCATAATAATAAAAATTGATATAATTTACTTTAGCTATATTTAATGCGTTGTTTTATAGCTAACACACCATACCACCGTGGCACTACACTAGTAACAGAACGACAATTGTCAGTAGCTCAAGTTAGGGTAGATATGGCATTCACAATATCGTTTGTAAACCTATAGCTATATATAATGAATGAATTTTTTTATATATTCGTTATTAGTATTTTGTATTTCTTGGACAGTTCCGTGGTAGATAATATTCCCTTCGTATAATACTGCTATTTTATCAGCTATTTTAAATGCACTATGAATATCATGTGTAATCGTGATAATTGTAGGGTTAAAGTCTTTAGATAATTTTATTATTATCTCGTTTACCATATCTGACATAATTGGGTCCAATCCTGAAGTTGGCTCATCCAATACAATAATTTCTGGATTGTGCGCAATCGCCCTTGCAAGTGCTACTCTTTTTTTCATTCCGCCTGATAGCTCGATTGGAAACATATCTGCTATGCTTTCCTCCAGTCCAACATCATTTAATTTCTCGATTGCTAGCTGTTTTGCCTCCTTTTCGCTGATATTAAAGCGCTTTTTATAATTAAAAGATATATTTTCCCACACTGTAACGTAGTCAAATAAAGCAGAATTTTGAAATAAGACTCCAAATTTATTTTTGCTTTCACTATTTATTTTAATAGACCCTGAGTCTGGTTTTAGCAATCCAATGATTATTTTTGTTAATACAGATTTACCACTTCCTGAGCCGCCAAGTATGACTAATGATTCCCCCTTCGATATATTAAAACTTATGTTGTTTAATATCGTTCTATCATCAAAAGACAAGCTTAGGTTCAATATTGATATTATGGGGCTATACATGTATCAAAGTAATCAAGTAGTTTGCTAAAATGATCAATATGGACGAAAAAACAACAGTTGATGTTGTAGCAACACCTACTCCTCGTGCACCTTCTCTACAATGGTAACCGTAATAACAACTTGAAACAGAAATTATAGCCCCAAAAGCAGTCGCTTTCATTAGCCCAACAACAAAATCGTTTATATTAAAGAATTGAGCTGTATATTTTATGTATATATTTAAATTGTGGTTAAATTCAAAGACTGCGGTGACATACCCTCCAAATATTCCTATTAGATCTGCACATACTGTAAGTATTGGAAATACTATAACTGACGCTAGAATTCTTGGTGCAATTAAATATTTAAAAGGATTGATGTCCAAAGTTGTAAGTGCATCTATTTGTTCAGTGATGCGCATCGTGCCAATTTCTGCTGCAATTGAGGACCCAACCTTTCCTACCATTATTAAGCTAATCAAAACTGGCCCTAACTCTTTAATGATAGTGATCGTAACAAGCTTAGGTACTACTTGTTCTTGATTAATCAATAGACCACTTAAGCTACTTTGTAAAACTATCACCGCTCCTATAAAAACTCCAGTGAGCCCAACAATTGGTAAAGAGAAAAAGCCTATCTCTATAATTTGTTTTGCTACATTGCTAAAATAATACGGTGGCACAAAGCAGTGGTATAGAGATTGAATAAAAAACACAAATGCGTTACCAAGCCTCAACAGAAAGTTGATAAAGCACCTACCGATTATTCTAACACTGTTTACATCAAAGGAACTCACTTTGCATTTATCTTAGCTAAAAATTAGTTTTACTGATTTTATTAAAATTTTTATTAACTCTATCGCAGAGTATAGTCAAGATATATCTTAAGTTCAATATACTTTGATCAAAATGCTTGAGTTTAAGTTTATAAGACTGAATTGTATAAGAAAACCTTACTTATTTCGCTATTTACTTCTTGTAAAAAACATGCTACTAATAAATTGTGTTATATAATTGAATTGGAGTAAGTTTTGGCAGTTCCGAAGAGAAAAAAGTCAAAGTCAAGGCGTAATATGCATCGTTCTCATCATACTATTAAGCCTAAGAATATTGTGGTATGTGCAACAACTGGAGAATTCATGTTGCCTCACAACATAGCAGTTGACAATAGTTACAAAGGAAAACGTGTTTTCATTAAACAAAAGGCGGAGTAACTCATGATATGTTACCCACGGTCAACAACAACATAGTTATCGCACTTGATGCTATGGGAGGGGATTTTGCACCTCTTTCCGTAATTCAGGGTGCTAGTTTTTTCTTGGATAATCTTGTTGATCCAGGTGTTGAAGTTTTTTTTCATATTTATGGAGATCAGAAAGAAATATCTCCTTTGCTTTCAAAATACAAAAAAGTAATCGATAACTCCGAATTTACCCATTGCTCTGATAATGTTCTTCCAAATGATAAACCCTCTTTTGCACTGAAACATCGCAAAGATTCAAGTATGAAGGCAGCTGTTGAAGCAGTGAAAAAAGGTAAAGCTTTTGGAATGGTGTCTTCAGGCAACACTGGAGCATTGATGGCTATCTCCAGATTTATTTTAGGAACATTACCCAATATCTATCGTCCTGCTATTGCATCTGTCTGTCCAACTAAGACAAAAAGCTTTGCATTGCTTGATCTTGGTGCAAATGTTGACTGTAATACTGACTCATTATTTCAATTTGCATTAATGGGGAGTATATTTGCAAAAATAGCATTAAAAGTTGAAAATCCTGAAGTCGCTTTGCTAAACATTGGTACAGAAGAAGTGAAAGGTACTGACTCAGTAAGAGGAGCTTTTGAGTTACTCAAAAATGCTCCAAGTATTAACTTCAAAGGATATATAGAGGCAAGTGAATTTTTAGATGGTAATATAGACGTAATTGTTGCTGATGGTTTTGTTGGTAATGTAATGCTCAAGACAGCTGAGGCAACTGCTGGTACTTTTATCAGTCTAATAAAACAGGAAGTATTTAATTCATGGATGACAAAAATGCTTGTCGGCATATTGTTGAAACCCAAGCTAAATAAAGCATTAGAGCGTTTTAATCCTAAAATTAGAAGTGGAGCTATGTTTTTAGGGCTAAATGGTATCATTATAAAGAGCCACGGAAATTCTGATGCTATTTCTTTTGCTCACGCTATAAAATTTGCAGTAAATGCAATCAGTGAAAATTTAAACCAGAAGATAATTAACGGGGTAAGTCATATTGAATAAAAGTTTCATATTGAGCACTGGTTCTTACCTACCAAAAAAAATTTTGAGTAATAACGAAATTGCATCGATAGTTGAAACAAACGATGAATGGATAAGGCAAAGAACAGGAATAGTTCAAAGACATATAGCGGATGAAGGAGAACTAACGTCAGATTTAGCTGTTAATGCAGCGAAAAATGCTATAGAAAAAGCGAAAATTTCAATAGATGAAATTGGTTTGATCATAGTTGCAACAACAACACCTGACAAAACTTTTCCTAGCTGTGCAACGATTATACAAAGTAAATTAAAGTGTAAAAACGCATTTGCTTTTGATGTACAGGCAGCATGCTCTGGTTTTATATATGCAGTTACAGTTGCTGATTCACTTATAAAGTCTAACGATAGAATTAAATACGCGCTTGTTATTGGTGCTGAAATAATGTCTAGGATTGTTGATTGGGAAGATAGGTCAACTTGTGTACTCTTTGGTGATGGTGCTGGTGCAGTGATAATGAAATCAGAAATGAGTAGCAGTAGCATTATATCAACAAACTTACACTCTGATGGCAATGTGGATTTATTATGTACAAACGGAGGAATATCCTCTACTCGTGATTCTGGAAAGATACTTATGAATGGAAGAGAAGTGTTTAAACATGCAGTAGAGAAATTAACAGCCTCAGTAGAGGAAACTCTAAAATGCAATAGTTTGAAAATTACTGATATTGACTGGTTAATTCCCCATCAAGCAAACATTCGCATTATTGAAGCAGTAGTAAAGAAATTAGATTTTCCTATAGAAAAAGTAATTAATACAGTTGATAAGCATGCAAACACCTCAGCAGCGTCAATTCCACTAGCCTTAGACTATGCAGTACAAGAATTAAAAATAAAGTCAGGAAATCTGATATTGCTGATTTCAATAGGTGCAGGTTTAGCCTGGGGTTCTGTGTTACTGCGCTATTAGACTTCCTATTACTCACGCTTCTTTTTTCTCAGTTTTATCGTTACATGCTGTACTGACAAAGTTTTGAGATATTATCACAAACATTATATTCACAAGAAATACTTGACTTCACGTGTACTAAGAAGCATTTTATATATGATGTGTGCCCGTAGCTCAGTTGGATAGAGCAACAGCCTTCTAAGCTGTGGGTCGTAGGTTCGAATCCTACCGGGCACATTCTTCTATCAATGCTTTCTATAAATTTTCAAGTATTCTGGTACCACATTTTCAATTGCTAGTGGTCTAATTTTCATTGTTTCGAGATCATCTGACTTTTCGATTGAACTACTCATCATAACTTTCACCTGATCTCGAGTAAGTATAGGGCTTGCATCTCCAGTTATAGGTTTTAACAGCACAGAAACAACTTTACTTTCTAAGAAAAAGGCTATCAATCTTGCCATTGGAAAAGGTACATTGATCAGTAGACACTTTCTGTTAGTCACATTCAGAATAAACTTTAATAAGCTTTTAAAAGAGTAAACTTTTGATCCACCTATATTATAAATTTTTTTATCTTGCTTATTAAAGCTGATAATACGGTATACCACTTCAGCTAAGTTTGTTACACATATCGGCTGAAACTTCGTTATTCCACTACCGATCAACGGCAAAAAAGGAAGAATTGTTGCTAATCTTGCAAATTTATTAAAGAAATTATCTTCTTTACCAAATACAAGACTGGGCTTAATTATCATTGCTCCTTGAAACGCCGAAGCTACAGCTTTCTCACCTTTCAATTTACTTTGGGCATATTTTGATAACTTATCATTTTCTATTCCCATGGCAGAAAAATGTATCATCATGGATACATTTTTTATTTGCGCAGCTTTTGCTATTCTTTCAGCTATTCCAACATGAACTGTATAGAAATCGTATTTTCTTTTTTCATATAATATTCCTACTAAGTTTATAACAACATCACACCCCTCCATACTTTCTAAAATTGATTTTTCATTAAAAAAATCTCCTTCAAGTATTGATATTTGCCCTAAGTTGCCACATAACTTTAGACAAGCAGCTTTTTCCTGATCACGAGTAAATATTCTTATTAAATACCCCGCCGCTGCCAAGCGTCTTACGATGTGTTTTCCTATAAATCCCGTTCCACCAAAAATAACTATACGTTTTATCACAGTTAAAACTTCCAATAACTTAACTTTAAATTAATACAATAGTTTTATTTAATATTCTATTGTGAATTCCTGCACTATAAGGTCCATTCTCATTCCATGAGAACCTTTAACTAAAATTACATCATTACCTTGAACAATATTAGCTAAATTACTTTTCAATTGGTTAGAATCATCGAAATGCATGCCTTTTATATTCTCCGGTAAAAGTTTATTCAATTCTAACATAAATTTACCAACTGTATGAACTTTATTCACATTTTGTTCTACTATAGAGTCAAGCAATTCTGTATGAAATACTATGCTTTCATTACCAAGTTCTAACATATCGCCGAGTAGTGCCACTTTTCTTAAATTAGAATATGTACCTAAAGTTCTTATTGCAGCCTTCATTGAAGTAGGGTTAGCATTATAGGAGTCGTTAATCAAATGTACTAATTTTCCATTGTATTTAGCTTGATGAACATTACCTCTACCTTCTGTTACAGTAAAATTCTCAAGTGCTAGTGGTAATTTCGATAAATCAAGTCCTAGACTTTGCACAACTGCTGTCACAACTAATGCAGAGTATGTAAAATGCTCACCCCGCAAACGTAAATTACAGTTTATAATTTGACCGTTGTGCGGTTTAATTTTTAAATTTATACCGCTATCGTTTCTTATTAGGTCTAACAAACGAACAGTAGCACTTTCATTCTTACCAAAGCTCACTACATTTCTGTCAGCATTTGATAAAAGATAATCATAATGTTTATTATCCTTGTTCAAAACCAAAGTACCATTATTTTTCATACCACATAGGACTTCTAACTTCGCTTGCGCAATATCAAGTAGAGATGAAAAATTTTCAACATGCGCAGGTTCGATGTTGGTAATAACTGCAATATCCGGATTGCTAATCTTCGATAGCTCTTTTATCTCACCAGCTCTATTCATTCCCATTTCAAGGATTAAGTACTGGCAGTTTTTTGGGACTTTTAGAATAGTAAAAGGTAATCCTATATTATTATTCAAGTTATCTTTGTTTGCATAAGACGCTCCATATTGCGATAGAACAGTGTGCAGCATGTCCTTTGTAGTCGTTTTCCCGACACTACCTGTAATTGTAATAACTTTAGCATTAACAAGAACATTTCTAATGTAATATGATGCCATATTATGCAAAGCTTTTAGAGTATCTTGCACAATAATTAGAGGAAAATTTCTATATTTATCTTCGCTTACTACCGCAACAACAGCTCCTTTTAAAAATGCTTCATGTAGAAAATCATGCCCATCAAATTTCTTTCCCTTGAGAGCAATAAATAAATCGCCTTTTTTTATGCTTCTTGTATCCGTTGAAATATTTGAGCTATATACCAAATTACAAACACCCTCCCCTCTTCCGCCAGTAGCATCGATAATATTATTTGCGTTCCATTTTAACATAATTTATCTTTAAAGGTAATTTGAACAAGAAAAGCAGCAAAAATACTACATACTTTGGTAATGTACAAATAATGATTGCTATCTCTATAATTTCATCTTATAATAGATATACAAGCTTAAATATTTTCGTCTATAATTGGGTGTATTTTACTATCTGATTGTAGAAAGTGACTTGGAGGTATGTATGGCAAAAGATGAGTCAAATAAAAAGTCTATTTTGGCTAAGATAAAAGGCGTGTTTTTTCTTGTCCCTAAAGCACTTATTTATCCTATAAAGAAACCGTTTGCTTCAATTGATGAAATGAAGCATGATGCTAAAGTTTCATTAAAAAAGGCTGTGAGTGATGTACCTAAAGAAGAAGAGAAATATGACCCACCTATAAAAACCACAGGAGCTAGTAAGTACCTTGGCATACAAATAACAAAACAAGAAAAAGGTAAGGTAAGTTTTTTAGCGTCAAGAACTTTAACGGGGGATATACCTTACTTGAGTCCAGAGAAATTAGATAAAATAAGGAAAGATCTGCCAAATATAACTATATTTAGAGAAGAAAACAAAATTGTAATTGAAGTTGATGTTGAGAAGATTATCCAAGAAATAAAAGATAAAAATCCAGGTATAGATGAAAAAGTAATGAAAAAGTACGCTCTTGAAGGAATTTATAATAAAATTGATTATGATCTCAAAAATTTGGCAAAAATTACTGGTGAAGAGTTTAAAGTTCACACAGACCGAAAGTTGCTGTATGATATTGCAGAAAAGTTGTATAGTGGATACGATAGTAAAAAGCAACAGTCACAAGAAGTTATAAGGTCTATAGGTAAAGAAAAGTCATCAGAGAAAATTTTAAATAATTGGCAAAAAGCTATTAAACAAGATTTTGAAAGTTGCGAAAGCATAAGAGGTAGGGGGAAATAAATTATGGAGAGTGTTATGAAAGAAGTTAAAATAGAGGAAAGGTATCATAGCCTAACTGTTCCTGGAAATATGTATCATTTACAACCAGAAGTTATTGCTGCAAGAAGGGCAAAAAGAATAGAAACGTTTTCAAAAAGACACCAAATGGGCTATGGGTCAGTTTTGCGTGGACAAGATATACAGCTAAAAGACGTTTCAAGTCTTGAAGATGCTTCTAGCGAAGCAGCAATAAGCCCACCTTCTACACCAAATCATAAGCAAAATAGAAGAGGACCAGGAATTTAATAAAGTATGGGTAGTACAGCTTATGATGACACTAATATTTTTGCTAAGATATTAAGAGGTGAGTTGTCTTATGAGGAAATACATAAAAATGAAAATGTGCTAGCTTTTCGTGATAAGTATCCTGATGCACCAGTTCATATTCTAGTTATACCAAAAGCTCAATACGTTTCATACGATGATTTTGTTCTGAAAGCTTCCGAAGAGGAAATAGTAAGTTTTTTTAAAACTGTTAGAGAAATAGCACATAAATATAACTTAGAAAAAACAGGATATAGATTAGTTACTAATCACGGTAAAGATGGAGAGCAAGTTATACCGCACTTTCACATACATATTTTAGGTGGTAAAAGATTAGGAAAGCATGTAAATTCATAGTGTTATATGTTTTTTAAATGAGTGAATATTTAACCATATTAATTTTTATCTGTGTATCAATTGTAGTATCCTTTACTTTAGGTGTATTACCTATGTTTCTTGCAGTCAGTAACCCAGATGGTGAAAAGCTTTCTACATATGAGTGTGGCTTTAATCCTTTATCAAGAGCCAGAAAAAGTTTCGACATAAAATTTTACTTAGTTGCAATATTGTTCATAATATTCGATTTAGAAATTGCTTTTCTTTTCCCTTGGGCCGTTTCTTTATCTAAAATAAGCTATTGCGGATTTTGGTCTATGATGATATTCCTTGCAATACTTACTATAGGCTTTATTTATGAGTGGTGTAAAGGTGCGTTGGAATGGGAATAAATTTATCTAATGGCGACTGGAATCGTTACAAAAAAGAAGGTTTTCTTATCACTAAATTTGGCGATTTAATAGATTATATAATGAACTGGGCAAGGTCTGGTTCATTGTGGCCAATGACATTTGGTCTTGCATGTTGCGCAGTAGAGATGATGCACACTGCATCCAGTCGTTATGATCTTGATAGATATGGCATAATCTTTCGTGCAAGCCCAAGGCAAGCAGATGTTATGATTGTTGCTGGCACGTTAACTAATAAAATGGCAGCAGCATTGCGTAAAGTTTATGATCAAATGGCAGATCCCAAATACGTCGTCTCTATGGGAAGTTGTGCAAATGGCGGTGGCTATTATCATTATTCTTACTCAGTAGTCCGTGGTTGCGATAGAATTGTGCCAGTTGATGTATATGTTCCTGGATGCCCTCCAACTGCTGAGGCGTTACTATATGGAATGCTATGTCTACAAAATAAAATAAAACGAACTAAGAATATATAGCATGGATAAAACTGCAAAATACATACAAAAAAAGACTAAATGTGAATGTATTCAGAAAAATGATGGCACTATTGTAATATATTCAGCTTTGAATGACATTGAAAATCACTTACTCTTTCTACGTGATGATGAAAAGTGTAGGCTTGAATTATTAGTTGACGTTTTTGGAGTTGATTACCCAGATAGAGAAAAACGTTTCGAGCTAATATACAATTTGCTCAGCGTTGTACACAATATCAGAGTACACATAAAGCTTCAGTTATGTGAAGGTGATATACCTCTAAGTGTAGCAAAGATATTTAACGCAGCTTCGTGGTTTGAGCGTGAAGTATTTGATATGTATGGAATAGAGTTTTCTGATCACCCAGATTTACGTAGGATTTTAACGGATTATGGATTCAAAGGTCATCCAATGTTAAAAGATTTTCCTCTCACTGGCTACGAGGAAGTAAGATACGATATAGAGGCAAAAAAGGTTGTATATAATCCTATAGACTTACCACAAGATTTTCGTATGTTTGACAGCTTATCCCCTTGGGAAGGTAGTAAAGCCACAAAAGTAAATATAAAGGAGTAGAAAATGACAGCACAAAGAAAAAAAATATCTTTGATTGGTGCGGGAAATATCGGTGGGACTCTTGCCCATATGATTGCACTAAGAGAGCTAGGAGATGTTATTTTGCTTGATGTAAGCGATGGAATACCACAAGGTAAAGCGCTTGACATTACAGAATCATCTCCTATTGATCGATCTAATGTCAATATTACTGGTACAAATAGGTATGAAGATATAAAAAACTCTGACGCAATTATAATAACTGCTGGCATTGCCAGAAAACCTGGAATGAGCAGAGATGACCTTCTGCAAACTAATGCTGCAGTAATGAAAGAGGTTGGGGAAAATATTAAAAAACATTCTCCAAACGCATTTGTAATAGTGGTTACCAATCCTTTAGATGCTATGGTTTCAGTAGTATACAAATCTTCAAGTCTGCCAACTAATATGATTGTTGGTATGGCAGGAGTGCTTGACTCTGCTCGTTTTCGTTATTTTCTTGCAAGTGAGTTAAATATTTCTGTCGAAGATGTATCTGCTTTTGTGCTTGGAGGACATGGTGACACTATGGTACCACTAATCAATTATGCTTCAATTGCTGGCATTCCACTTACCCAAATCATTGAGATGGGTTTGATTACGCGAGGAAAAGTTGATGAAATAGTTGAGCGCACTCGTAATGGTGGAAAAGAAATAGTTGATCTACTTAAATATGGATCTGCATACTATGCTCCTGCATCTTCAGCCATAAGCATGCTAGAATCATACTTAAAAGATAAAAGGCGTATATTACCATGTGCTGCTTATCTTAATGGTGAATATGGTGTGAAAGACTTATTCATTGGTGTTCCTACTATTATTGGCAAAAATGGAGTTGAGAAAGTTCTAGAAGTTAAAATGAACGATAGTGAACAAGAGATGTTTTATAAATCTGTAAGTGCAGTAAAAGAGCTCTGTCAGCTAAATTAATTGCCCTATAGAATTTCTTTGAGCTCAAGCTTCGAAAACAGTCTAAAAAAATTATTTGTAGTTATTTTTGCTACTTGTTCCGGCGATTCATTCCATAATTCTGCTAAACAATTCACAACATATTTCACCATTGCCGGTTCATTTTTTCTTCCTCTGTAAGGCTCAGGAGATAGATAAGGTGCATCAGTTTCAACTAAAACACGCTCACGTGGCACATTTTGTGCAATTTCTCTTAGTAAGTTCGCATTTTTAAAAGTAATAATTCCAGAAAATGAAATGTATAATCCCAAGTCCATAGCCTTATAAGCAAGCTCTTTAGAAGAAGCAAAGCAATGCATTACTCCACTAAAAGCGTCCTTCTTCATTTCTGAATTTAACATATCAATCATCTCACTATCAGCATTTCTAGTGTGAATAACTAAAGGTAATCCTGTTACTTTTGCCGCTTCTATATGTGATGCAAAACTTTTTTTTTGATTGCTTTTGTTATCAGATTTATAAAAATCTAATCCGGTTTCACCGATACTAATTACCTTTTTGCCCTTAGTAAATTCAATCAATTCATCAGCATTTATACACTCACCTTTTTCCACATTAGTATCAAGCGGATGTATACCAACGGAGCAGTAGACTTGATCATAGGATGAAGAGATTTTTAATAATTTGGGGATATCATTAATGCTTATACATATGTTATGCAAAATTCTCACACCATTTTGCTCTGCTCTTGAAATTACCTTTGGTATTTCATCATCAGAAAAATAAATTAGATGACAATGAGAATCAACTATCACAAATAGATCCTTTTATGATAGAAGAAAACTCTTCTATCACTTTTTTATAAACTTCTTTTTTGAACGGTATGGCACTGGCTACCAAATCATCCACATTTTGCCAACGCCACTCTTTGAACTCTGGATGATCAGTATAGTTAATATTAATATCCTTATCCTTCCCACAAAATTTCATTAAGAACCACCTTTGCTTTTGGCCAGAATACCTCCCATTCCAGCATATCGGTATAACTTCCTCGGGTAAGTTGTAATATATCCACTCTTTATTTTGAGCCACAACTTCTGCTTCATCAGTACCAACTTCCTCCAATAGCTCACGTCGCGCTGCCTGCTCTAGCTCTTCACCTTCATCAACTCCTCCTTGTGGCATCTGCCAATAAGAGTCACTATCAAAACGTTTTCCAATAAAAATATTCCCCTGTTTGTTAAATAACATTATGCCAACACAAGGGCGATACTCTTTCTCCTCACTAATCACAAATACTCTCTATTGCTAAATTATCTATCATAGAAGTTCCAACTACTTTTTTACTATTCATTTTTTCAACAATTTTTTTTGCAACTTCTTTTGCGCTTAAGTTTGAGTTATCAATTTCAAGTGAACCTTGAGGCATAAATAGTTTCTTTCCTTTAATTCTTCTCATAGCAAAATCTGAATCAGTAATTTTTCTCTCCTGCTCTCTTTCCTTTAATTGAACGCGCTTTACTAGTTCTCCACTATTACAATATAACACCACAGGGAGAATCTCTACGTTCATTTTTTTACTTAAATTCACCACTGAGTTATATACTTTTTGATCATAGGAATCACCTTTTATCAATTCGTTTGTAAATATATAATGCTTTGATTCTATATGGTATTTTTCCAATATTGCTAACATATTCTCTCTAATCACAAAAATTTCTTCCCATATTTCACTTGTAACCTCAGCGTTTCTGAAATCAATCATATCAAATATAATATTATTAAACAGGTTATTGTCTACTATCACCCCATCAATAATATTACACAGCTCTTTTGCAATCGTAAGTTTGCCACTACCCGGAAATCCGATTAAGTAAATGATCATACCATCAGAAAACTATCATATATTACAAATATATGTATTATAAACGTTACACTAGAAACATATCAAAAATAGTTCATATTCAGAAATTTTGAGTGTATCATTACAGATAAATTATATAATTTAGAATAATGAATGGTGATACAGAATCAATAAAAAATACAATTGTAGATGTAATAGATCAAAACAAAGGTCAAGATATAGTTACTTTTGATGTACAGAATAAAACTGTCATTGCAAAATATATGATCATTGCATCCGGTGATTCGAGCCGCCATGTAAAAGCATTAGCTGAGCACGTGATGAAAAATCTCAAGCAATATGATAAAATAGATGTAGAAGGTATGGATGAAGGTAACTGGGTGATTGTGAATTTTCAAGGTATAATGGTTCACCTATTCAGGCCAGAAGTAAGAGAATATTATAAGATAGAAGAGTTATGGAATTGATTATCCAGGTAGCTGGTATACACTTTCAAATGTTGTAATTTTGAAGGCAACCCTTATGAAGTTGGTGGTGTCATTCCAGTGCTTGACGCTGGAATGGCTTTGTTGCATCACTCTTCGGATAATAGGTAACGTGGAATAAATTCATGAAGCTATCTCAAATTTAGCCATGCCTATATCAGTAAATTTGTTAAGCAAATAACACTTGAGTAGCAGTTCTCTCTCACGATTAACCTCAGATTTGTTTCTAAAACTAAAACCAAATGTTTGCTTCAGTCGCAAGAAAAAACTTTCTATATAAGATCTCTTCCCATAATTTATCTCTTTTTTCCACCTCTTCATACCATCTTCATCATATGACTTTATGAGCTTGATTGTAGAATTTCTCTCATCCATATAATCCAACTTTGGATGCTCTACTGCATTATTTTGCGGAGGAATCCTTGTCTTTATGTCAAGCTCATCGCACAGTTTGTATAACTTCTTTCGATTATATGCCCTGTCTGCATATAGTGTGCTTATATTATATTTAACATCAATCCTTGCAATAAGATCACATGCTCCATAGTGGTCAGAATAAACTCCGCCACTGTATTTTGCTGCTATAACTTTTTTGCTACCTATCTCTAGCATTACATGCAGTTTTCTTGTTTGCTCATAGCGGCGATACTTTCTATCTGTACCATTTGCCTTGCTATGACCTGGAATATTATTGTAGATCAGTACTATCTATGGCAATCTCAATATCTTCTGTATTATTTTTATCATGTCTTCGATCATTAATTTTGATGTTAAGTTTTTTTAAGCCTTCTTGAGGCCTGGGAATAGCTAATAACTTGCAAGTTTTTCCTTACTTGCTCAAGGTACCCTGCTATAAATCCCGCTGTTTGTCTCAGACCTATTCTAAATAAATAAGTTATTATGTGAACCAGAATCACGACCTTATCGCTATAAATATAGTTGCCACCAGCCATTTTTGGACCTTTTTCGTACCAATTTTCTATGGCATCATTGACGTAATAAAAAATATTTCCCCTCTCTTGGAGAAATTTGTTATATTCATGGCAGTTACTGACTCTCATTTTTTGTGGCATATTTTTCTTTAGTAGGTTAAATGCTTGTCTTATAGTGAATTTTGTCAGTAACTGCCAGTTCTTTTTATTTGACCTATGCAACAAAGCC
>NZ_QJHA01000044.1:0-65671 GCF_006334525.1 Wolbachia endosymbiont of Leptopilina clavipes | reverse complement strand
CTTATTCCACTTGCAGAGATGAGAATTCCTCTCTTTTTCAGTTCGTTTGCTGCTCTTTCTTGTCCGTATGCTGGAAACTCTATTGCTATTTCAACTACTGCTTTTTCTATATCCTCCGACACTCTATTTGCATACAATGGCTTGCTTTTGCTTATCTCGTGTAAAGCCTCTTCTCCTCCTGTTTCATACAGTTCTTTGAAGCGGTAAATGTATCCCTTGAATATCCCATTACTTTACACGCCTGTGATACATTTCCTAATTGCTTTGCAAGTTCTAGCAATCCCAACTTTGGTTTTAGTATTTTTTCTTGTGTTGTATTCATATCTGACACTCCTTTAAAACTTGTCTATATTTTTATCTTACTTTGTTTGCTTGTCAGATCAAGTCTAAACTATTACATCTTAAGTTATAATTTTACTAATGCCATTTGATTAATTGCAACTTCAGCATTGCTATCTTTCAATAAATTTGCAGGACTATTACAATGGTATATGATTGCAGCAACAACAAGACAACAAACTCCAATTCCTATCCCTAACGCTAACATTCCTGAGTAAACTGCAATAGCTACTTCTAAAGCAACTCCTACTACTGCTAACGTAGAAGCAACTATGATAGAAGTATTACGACACTTAATACGAAGCTCATTTAGTTTATCTAATGCAGTAGTACCATCTTTATATTTTAGCTCTCTTAGTACATCTTTATTTTCACATTTGTTAAGCAACTTCCAAGCATAACTTAACCTTGACGCTTGACCATAAAACCCCTTCTCAACATATTCAACCAAGAGATCAAACGGAGTTTCACCTTGGTCATTTTTAACATAAAATCTCGCACCTGCACTCACAAGTGATTCAACTTTGCAAAGCATTGACTTATCGGAGTGCAACTTTCTTAAAGCATGATGTAGAGCTGTATCCCCACTTTCATCTTGATAGTCAATTTTATTTTTATGTAAAAAGCAATCAAAAATCTTTTTATTGCAATTGCTTGTAACGATATTTTCTAAAGTAATACTTGAAATTTTTATGTTACTTTCTAGCAGAAGATCTAGAGCTCCTTTATGATTACAATCAACAACAATATTTACTAATGTACCTAACTTACTAGTACCATTTAGATCTTCCAGTTTATCTTTATGTTCGCTAAGTAACCTCACAACTAAATCTAGCCGTTGCAGTGGACTACGTGAGTCACGACAAATAAAGTCATAAGTTCCATCAGCATTTCTCTCAGAACTATGCCTATCATAAAAATGCATTCTGACATAGTCAACCAAGAGATCAAATGGAGTTTCACCTTCACGATTTTTAACACCAAGCCTTGCACCTTTACTAAGAAGGAATTTGGCAAAATTTGTCCATTCATAATCTTTATAATGAATACTTTTTAATATACAATGTAAGGCTGTGTTACCGTCTTCATCACCTAAATATGCAATATGTATGTTATTTTTGGTCAAGAGATTAAAAATTTCTTTGTGATGATTACTAGCAGCAAGTTTGACCAGTTTATTCAATGTAGAAGTACCTTGTAGTTTCTTCAGCTCATCAATTTTACAACAACTAAGCAACGCTGAAACATTATTCAATCTTTTTATTTGTGCTTGAGGACAGAAAGATTTCTTAGCATAGTTAAGTAAGAGATCAAATGGAGTTTCACCTTTGTCACTTTTAACATCGAGCCTTGCACCGTTGCTAAGAAGTGACTCGACAAGAATTTGGTATTTCGATTCATTCCTATCAAGCCATTTTAATGCATGATGTAAAGCTGTTTTTCCTTCTTCATCTTTATACCTGACATCCATTTCATTAATGTATTTACTAAAAAGGAAATCTAAAATCTTTTCAGAGCAACATTTAGCAGTAATACCCAGATAAGAATTTAGTGATACTTTGGTTCCTTCTCCATCTAAGAGCTTAAAAATTTCTACATGATCATACGCAACAGCAATTTGTGCTAGAGATGTAATGTCATCAGTAGCAATTATAGCTTCTTTCATTATAGAGCTACAATATTTAAAGTTGCCTGACTTGATCTCTTTGACCAACTTAATACAAGTCGAGAAATAGGATAGTCTTTTTTCTAATTCATTAATCTCTTCAGTTTTATCTATTCCGTTTTTTTGCTTTTTAATCTC
Source organism: Wolbachia endosymbiont of Leptopilina clavipes (assembly GCF_006334525.1). NCBI lineage: Bacteria > Pseudomonadati > Pseudomonadota > Alphaproteobacteria > Rickettsiales > Anaplasmataceae > Wolbachia > Wolbachia endosymbiont of Leptopilina clavipes. The sequence goes on along the minus strand of NZ_QJHA01000044.1, from coordinate 63,528 downwards.
TTTTACTTTCTGATGATACGTATCAGTTATTTCGTCAAGAATTCTAGATTGCCTTAATATTACATTGATTTCAGATGTAGATTCGTGCAAGTCAGACATGTCTTTGAGTATTTTACTTATCTTTTTATAAAAGTCACTCTCCTCTTCCCATGTAGGTTCCGTCTCAAAAGTTTGTTGATTAGGATCCTCTCCTCTATCGTACTGGCTTTTTTTTGTTTGGTCAGATAACACTGTGTATGCTGCTGATATTTCCTTGAATTTTGTCAATTTCTCTTTAAGTTGAGCTCGTTCATTTTCTTCCGATTGTAGTAGCGTTCTGTTCTTCTTTTCTCGTTCTAGCTTATCTAAAGCTTTTACTTCCTTATGCAATTTATCTGTATGAAACTCACGTGCCAATTTGTAATATGCTTTTTTTATCTCACCGTGAGTAGCATCTCTTTTTACTCCTAATATTTCATAATAATCAGGCATTTGTTTCTCCACTATTTTGATACATTTTTTATAACATTAGTAATACTATGTCTTTAAAAGAATTGGTACTATATAAGTATTTTAGCAAATATTATAATATTTATCAACAAATTGAGTGAAAATTTAAAGAGTTATTTATGGTAATTGAGGAGCTACAACCGCACGACGTCTGCCGTTAATAACTATTTCACCTATAGCAACTTCTGCAAAAACAAAACAATAATATACTTTTGTTAGTACGATGATAGGTGACAGAGAGGCAATGCTGCTTGCTAGTAATACGTGAGAACCATAAGGTAAGATACTTTTTGTGATAGAAGTAAATATCTCTAATAAGTACGCACTACGGTGTGGTGCAATGTTATATCTTTGCGCAAGCCTTTTAGCAATATTACTAGTTAATAAAATACCAACAACATTGCTGGAAACTAAAATAGTAAACAGAGATGATATTCCCGCAATCATAAATTCAGCTTGAGTTTTTGTCATATTCACCTTATCGGTGAATATATCTATCTTTTTCTGACTGTATTCGTACATTAAGTGGCTTAATCCACTACTGAAGAGAATAAATATCATTACTTCATTCATCTTATAAAAACCCCTATATATGTCACGAGAATATTCAATAAGAGAATAATCAAAAAAAGCTATTCCTAATATCCCAGCAATAACCATATTAATAGCTAATGTTACCAGAGTGTTTATTTCAAATAAACCCATAATTATTAAAGATATATAAGGGATAATTTTGACTATGGATAAATAATTCAGACTTGAGATAGAAACAACTTCTGTACTATTTGAAATTATTACTAGATAAATAAGTATTATAAGACCTGTAACAGATCCTGTCTTGAAAGTGAGTTTTATTTTATCCTTTACTGAAGCTCCTTGTGAAGAAGTAGCAGCAATAGTAGTGTCAGATATCATTGAAAGGTTGCTGCCAAACATAGCTCCACCTATCACAGCTCCAACACCCACTGCACAATCAAAAGCTCCATTTTGTGCTAAATTAACAGCTATTGGTGTTATAAGTGCAATAACTCCGATTGATGTGCCGATTGCACTTGAAATAAAAGTAGAAAGTAAAAACATTCCAGGAAGTAATAATCGTACTGGAAGAAAGCGAATAGTTAAGTTAGTAATAACATTTATACTACCAAGCGATTCAGTAATAGTAGAAAATGCTCCAGCAAATAGAAAAATCAAACACACGGTAAGAGTAGTTTTATTACCCATACCTTTTATAAGTGTATCAATACTATGCTGAATTTTGTTTTTATTGAATAGAACAGCAAAAAATAATGCTGGTAATAAGCAAACTAACGGTGAAATTTGATGAAGAGGATTGCCAAGTCCGATAAAAGAAAAATAAATACCACTTCCAAGGTATAAAGCTAGAAAGATAATGAGAGGAAGAAATGCAAACACTTATCGTAGTTGAACAAATCGGAAGTATACTAGAACAAGCTATTTTAAGCAATCATCAATATATTGTTTTTCTACCAATTTTGAACATCTTAAGCCATCTACTTTTGAATAAATTCCATTTGCATTTCTTGTATACTATCCTCTATTTGCTTTATTTGTTCTATTAGCCTTTCCTCTAAGTCAAAATTACCGCCCAGCCTTGCTTTAATTTTTTCTTCTTGTAATACATTTAATTCTTTCCGTAATACTATGTTATTCCAAACAGTTTCTGCCGATCTCTTCTCACTTAATTGACTATTTAGTACGCTAGTTTTTTCAAATATAAACTTTATAACACTAGACTCCTGTAGCAGAATTTCTTTATTAAAGTTGCTCTCATTAGTTACCATATTAATTACGCACTGTTGTAATTTTTTCATCTCATTAGTAAATTCGAAATGAGAAAATTGCTCAAAAAATATAGGACGGTTCAAGATTTCAGGAAATTCTACGGCTATACGCAAAATTATGGCCTGATTTTGCTCTGCTTCAATTAGCTCTGGAGATTTATTGTAAAGATACTCACCTTTTGTTGCTTTGCTATTAAAAATCAGCTTTTTAAAGTTTCTTCTTAATTCACTGACCTTATTGTAAAAATAATCTCTATAATACCTTCTAATACTGCTGTTACCGATAGCATTGACATATTTCATGAACTTGTGCTCAAGAATTGAATATTTTTCCGGAGCAAATTTTTCATAATTTTGCAAATTGCTACCAATTATGTGATGCCATAAATATTCAGAGTGCAGTTCTGTTGAGCGGTTAAAAGCGGATAGTACATCTTCCGTCTTATATTCTAGTTCATTGCATATATCGTATGGGTCCTTGTTGCTTGGCAAAGTCACGAACTTCAATGTGTATCCAGGCTCCAGTATCGGCAGAACAAGTTCTGCAATTCGAATAGCAGCATGACATCCAGGACTATCGCCATCCATACAGATAGAAATTTCTTTAGCAAGTTTCCAAAGATTTTTTATCTGCTCTGCAGAAATTGCGGTACCAAGCGGAGCAACTGTATTGCTAATTCCCGCTTGATGTAGTGCTATTACATCCATATATCCTTCAACAACAAATAGATGCTGTTTTTTGCGTATTTCACTCAAAGCAAAGTTTAATCCATATAAATTTTCTCTTTTCTTAAAGAGCTGACTCTCTGGGCTGTTTAGATACTTCGGCTGTTGCTCAGAGTTCAGCGCACGTCCGCCAAAACCAATAACTTTACCCGTGATGTTGTGTATAGGAAATATCAGCCGATCATAGAAATAATCACGAGAATTCTTATTTATTAACCCAACATCGATCAAAATCTCGTCTTTAATACCAGAGGAGTTCAAATATTCCTTCAAGCCAGAACTTGGTGCATAACCTATCTTAAATTTATCTATGATTTTGAGTGAGATCTTGCGCTGCCTTAAATAAGCCATAACACCTCGATTTTTCTGCGCGAACCAACTTGCAGCTAAATTCAGTGCTGAAAACAGTTTGTCATTTTCTTTAGCAAAGCTGAGGTTTTTGGGTAACTCAACACCTGCAACAGATGCCAATTTTTCCAACGCTTCCTTAAAACTTAAGCCCTCAGTTTGTGAAATAAATTCAAACGCATCACCATGAGCTGAGCAACCGAAACAGTAATATAAGCCCTTAACATTGCTGACCGAAAAAGATGGAGTTTTTTCGTTATGAAATGGGCAGAGTCCAACAAAACTATCTCCTCTTTTTATTAACCTAACTTTTTTTCCTACTATGTCGGACAACAATAATTTTGACTTTATAATATCTATATGATCCATTTTACCGAATGAGTAGTGGTAGGATAAAAATTATATAGAATTTATGCATATCTGACTCGAAATTTATTCAGAAAGATCAGGAGAGCTTGACAAAAAGCTCAAAATAAATTACCCATATAAATACCCTTAAGTTGCAATTTCTTATATGTCAGATGTGATATCAGTTGCTTCAGACCACGCAGGTTATGAACTAAAATCAGAAATAAAGGCTTACTTGGAAACTTTAGATTATACAGTGATAGACCGTGGATGCACTGCTGAACAAAAGAGTGTAGACTACCCTGACTATGCTGCTGAAGTTGTAGAAGATATAACAAACAAAAAAGCAAATTATGGAATATTAATTTGCGGTACAGGTTTGGGCATGAGTACTGTGGCAAATCGTTTTGAAGGAATCTACGCTGCTTTATGTAATAGTGTTGAGATCGCAAAATTAGCTCGCGAGCATGGCAACGCGAATATACTTTGTCTTGGTGCAGGGTTTACTGCGAGTGGATTAGCAAAAGACATAGTCAAACAATTCCTCGAAACAGAATTTTCAAAAGAAAGTAGACATAAAGAACGCCTTGATAAACTTAGCAATATTAGCAAGAAAAAAACCACAAAAACTTATAACGAAGATGAAATATCAAAATTCGCTAAAATAGCAGGTGAATGGTGGAATGAGAATGGCAAATTCAAGCCATTGCACATGATGAATCCTGTGAGAGTATCATACATCGTTGAGAAAATAAAAGAATTAAAAAAATGCGATTTAAAAGAACTATCATTGCTCGATGTTGGTTGTGGTGGTGGCATTTTGTCAGAGTCAATGGCGCGTATTGGTATTAGCGTTGCAGGAATAGATGTATGTGAGGAAAACATAAAAGTGGCACAGTCGCATGCGAAGAAAGTAGGGTTAAATATAGAATACACACACACTAGCATTGAAGAGCTAAGCAATGACAAGAAGTATGACGTGGTTTTGTTGATGGAAGTGGTTGAACATGTCGATAATTTAGAGTTTTTCATGAAAAAAGCAATAGAGCTGTTGAAGCCAGAAGGGCTAATTTTTATATCGACGATAAATAGAACTATTAAATCCTTCTGTCTTGCAATAGTCGGCGCAGAGTACATATTAAACTGGCTGCCAAAAGGCACACATAATTGGAATAAATTTCTCAAGCCATCAGAAATTGCAAATCATCTAAGGGAAAACAATGTAACACTACAAGATATGACTGGTATGGAATATAATGTAATAAAGCGTGAATGGAACTTGACCAAAGGTGTGGATGTTAATTATATACTTTGTGGAAACGTTGTAATTTGAAATCTCATTCAAGTACTAGAAGGTAATGCAAATATTTTAGGCAGTTTTACTTTACTTAGCAGCTAATTTATCATATGTATTTCCATAGGATATCGCTATATTAGAATATGTTACAATTACTAACCTTACTTGCTGTTATCACTTTGGTTGTATTTTTTGGTCATCTAGTTCCAATGGAAGTGAAAACCTTCTTGTATTCAATAAGCCTTAGTATAAAAGAGATCTTACTATTTATAATGCCTTTTATTGTTTTTGCATTAATCTTTAGTAGTGTTAACAATCTTAAGCAGTCGGCTATAAAGTTTATATTGTTACTTATTATAACGATTTTCTTGTCGAATCTAGCTTCAAGTTTAATAGCTTATTCTGTTGGGCATTTCATCACACAAAACACTTATTCAATACAAGATATAACATATGAAGAAACAATTGTTCCTTTATGGTCATTTAGGATACCTGCATTGCTTTCTAATTTTTATGCCCTTGCTTGCGGATTTGTGTTAAGCATATTAGTGTCCACAATATTACCAAAAAAAAGCAAAGAGCTCTCGAACAAAATGTTAGATTTAACTCTCTTTATTTTGAAGACATTTTTGACGCCAATTATTCCAATGTTTGTACTTGGTCTTGCTTTAAAAATGGAACATGATCAGGTTTTACCCATAATATTTAAGGATTACTCAATAATTTTTATTATTATATCATCTGCAACCTACCTTTATGTTTTTCTCTTATATGGAGCAGCAAATTCGTTCAAGATCACAAGCTGGATAGCTAGTATAGGTAATATGATACCAGCATTTATTACTGCAATGAGCACAATGTCTAGTAATATAGCTATGCCGCTTACTCTTGAAGGAAGCAAAAAAAATGTAAAGCAGCATGATATAGCATCGTCTGTTGTGCCAATAACTGCTAGCTTTCATTTAGTAGGTGATTGCTTTTTTATTATAATACTATCAATGATAATGACTTTTGGTGGTGCATTGTCTGCAACAGACTATGTGACTTTCCTTCTCTACTTTCTGTTATTTAAATTTGCTATTGTTGCAGTTCCAGCGGGAGGGATTATGGTAATGTTGCCTGTTCTTGAGAAGTATCTTAAATTCTCCCCAGAGATGCTTTCATTAATTACAGCATTGTATATAGTGTTTGACCCAATAATAACTTCAGCAAATGTTATGGGTAACGGTGCGTTCACTATGATGTTTACAAAGCTCTATGATAAGCTTAAGTGATGTCCATTCTAGCAATTAATACTGTAGGTGCTGGTAGTTCAATAGCAGTAATTGATTACGATGGTAATTGTTTTGTAGAACGCAATTCTGCAAACAATAGTCATGCAGAATCATTTTTTCAAATACTGAATACTTTGTTTGATAAGCATAATTACAGCTACGATAAAATAGACCATTTAGCAGTGATAGTTGGACCAGGAAGTTTTACTGGAATCAGAGTTGGTATATCAACTGCACAAGGTATAAATCTTGCTACAAATAAGCCGTTATATGGGGTTAGTGCCCTGGAAGCTCAAGCATATGCAATATCGCTACTTTGTACAAATAGCAAAAAAAATATTAAAGCTATAATCGAAGATGATCAAAAGTTTTATACGCAGTTATTTGATTTCAATTTGTTACCGCTATCAAATCCTGCTGTAGTAAGTGAACTCCAGCCTGAAACGCACTGCATTACATATATGGATTGCAGTTTACCAAAGTTGGATGCTAGCCATGCAGGGCTATTAGTCCGTTATAGACTAAAAAATAAACAAAAATTAAATGGAGTTGAGGCTCTATATTTAAATGAGCCTCAGTATATGAAATCGTTGCCTATTGCGTAAACACTATTAATTTGGCCAAGTTTGTACATCTGACTTACTATTTCTTCTGCTACTTCTTTTATACTCATATTTGAATTTTCTACCTCTATAGCATTTTGTGGTACAAATAAATCTTCCTCCCTAAATTTAATACTATTTATATTAGTAACCTTCCTATTTTTTCTTTGCTTTTTTGATATAGTACGCTCTTGTAATATCAATGGATTGCACCTAAGTACTATAGGGAGGATTTTTGTGCTCATTTTTTTACTAAGTTCTACTACTGAGTTATATATTCTTATGTTGTAATCATTATTTTTAATTAATTCATCAACAAATATATAATTTTTTGAGTCAATAGGATAGGCTTCTATTGCCTGAAACATAACATGTGTAGTGTTATATATTCTATCTCGAGCTTCTTTGGAAGTTTGATTATATTCAAGTCCACTTACAATTACTGCATTTATCATACTAGATAATACTATTGCTGTAGAAAGTTTACCACTTCCTAGAAGACCAGTGATATATATGAAAATTTTGTTAGCTGTTTTTTTATGTCAACGTTTATCATATTATTTTTAATATTAAAACCTACAATTATAATAACATAAAACAAGGCTTTAAAACATATGAAATATTACATAAAAAGTCGTTTTTATAGTTAAAATACTATGTAATCTAGAAATGTAAACTCTAATCACCTAAGGCAAGTAAAAGTGCTTAGTATTTTAACGTAGGTTCACCTTTTAGTTTGTAATAAACTTTTTTTTACGTATAAATCTTTAGAAAATTTTAGTCAAGAGCTATGTTATTAACAAATAGTGAGTTGAAAAGAGACCTAGTTAACGCCTATCAAATTTTATCTTATCTTAAATTAGATGATCATACGTATACTCATCTCTCTGTACGTTCTGAAGATAAAAAGTCATTTTATGTTTATCCGTTTGGTATACGTTTTTATGAAGTAGATGAAAGTTCATTGATGAAAGTATCGTTTGATGGGAATATAATTGAAGGCAAAGAATATCAATATAATAAAACTGGCTATGTAATCCATGGCTTCATTTATCAAGCAAGGAAAGATATTCAAGCAATTTTTCATCTACATACACCTTCTATTGTAGCAGTTTCTTCTCTCAAGGATGGATTACTCCCAATAAGTCAGTGGGCGCTGCACTTTTATAATAAGGTATCTTACCATGATTATAATTCCCTGGCACTTGATGATACAGAAGGAAAAAGATTAATAGCTGATTTGAAAGAAAATTTTGTGATGTTAATGCGCAATCATGGATCTATAACATGTGGTCAGACTATACAAGAAGCAATGTTTTATACGTATCACTTAGAACAAGCTTGTAAAACTCAATGCCTGACGCTAGCAATGAATAGGGAGTTGTCAATTCCAAGTGAAGAAATTTGCTCAAAAGCCGTAAAGGATCTTCTGTCTTTCGAAAGCAATCTTGGTGAGAGAGATTGGCACGCATGGGTTAGGTTGATTAAAGGTAAGTTATAAAAGTTTCTGACTCTTCGATAGATATTAGATTTCTTGCATAACCAGCCAGTCTGAAATCCAATAATGGTTTCACACGCTGTAACTCTTCAATTCATGTAAGAAGTCTAATGTCTCCATCTCTACTTAAGTTAACACCCTTAACTAAGCAGATACAAGTAAATAACTAGTAAGTTTTTTCAATCCTGCTCCACAGCAAATTTTAATGCTATGTGAGTAGTTATAGTGCTGTTAACAATTAAAATGACAAAAACTAAGATGGTGATTAGTAGTGTATAAATATTCAAGGATAAATTTTCAAATTGAGTTAGCAATTTGAAATATACAAAAGTTGGCATTATCATTGGCAAAACAAGAATTTGCGACACTCCTGATGCTAAGTTATTTCGACCAATCATCAATGCATTTCCAGTAGCTGAAATATTAATGATTATCAGCGTATTAAATAATAAAGACACTCCAACTGCTATTGAATGTTCAATATTATTGCCTAGAATTGCAAAGCTGAACATGAAAGAAATCACTGAAATCGGTAACCCAAATAACAACCAGTGAGCGAAGATTTTATAAGCAACTATCAGCCTAGAAGAGAGTGGCTGTAAAAAGATTTGCTCTAATATTCCATCATGATAATCAGATGTAAATAAATTATTTGTAGAGATCTGCAAAACAAATGTAGCACATATCCATGTTAATGTTAATATGACTTCTTGTTTACTGTTGTTTTCAAGTGTATATGAAGATAAACTTAACATTATAATAAAAATACATACTATATAAGTAAGATTATTATCATTTATTACTAATTTTTTTACCAAACTAATCATACCAGGATTTTAAATGTTTATTATAAATTATAGTGTTTACTTTGAGGGTAGTATAATTTTTTGTGTTTACAAGTTATATAAGTTTTAATATATTTTATTGATAATGCTATGGAAAAATTAATAAAAATAAAGTTACCGGAAGATTACGTTCCTTCAGAAAATGAAGAATATATGAACGTAAAACAACTGGAATACTTTAGCTTAAAGTTACAATCAATACTCTCTGAACTGGAGAAACAAGATCTAGAAGATAGTAGTATTTATTCTGATAGTGAAAATGGAGAATTAATTAAGCGCCGAAAAGATAGAAAAGAAAAAATTAAGGAGGCGTTGGAAAAAATAAAATTAGGCATTTATGGTTACTGCGATGGAACGGGAGAAGAAATAGGAGTCGAAAGACTTAAAGCTAATCCGCTTGCTATGTATTGTATTGAAGAACAAGAGAGAATAGAAAAAGAAAAGAACGTGTATAACATTAATGATTAGAACTTGTCGGGAGTGTTAAATAAACTGTGTCAAATCGAGAAGTAAAGTAATAAATTGATAAAAAAATGGAGGTTTGACAATGAGTCAAGCAAACACAACTACCGGTTTGGTAGACTATAAAGAATTAGAAACAAATATCTTATCATCTATACGAGAAGGAAGACCATTGACAGGAAGAGATGGAGCATTAACACCATTTATAAAAAAACTGCTAGAGGGAAGGCGAGATAGAAAACCATTTGTCGGCTGAAAGCGAAGAAAACAACCGAAGAAATTCAAAGACTTTACGGACAAGTATTTGAACTATTGACACCAAGAGATAGAGAAGGAAGTTTCGAGCTACAAGTAGTCAGAAAAAGGCAAACAACCGAACTTGAAGCAAAGGTTTTAAGTACATATGCCAGTGGCATGGGATATAGCATCGCATGTAGAAGAAATATAAAATATCTGCAGCAGAGATATCAAGTATTACTGACAAATTGTTACCGGTAATCAACGAATGGCGCAGTCGTCCACTGCAATCTGTATATCCAATAGTGTTCATGGTTTTTTAAGGTCAAGGAGGACGGGCATTGTGTAAGCAAATGTATGTATAACATATTAGCAAAATGGCAGAAAAGAAGTTTTGGGTTTTTATTTGGCTGAAAGTGAAGTTCTGGTTGGGAGTACTAAATGACCTAAAGGAGAGAGGAGTAGATGATATTCTGATAGCTTGTGTTAAAAAGCTTTCCTACAGCTATAAATAGCGTATTTCCTAAAGCAGAAATGTATAGTAATCAGATAAGAAATTCACTGAAATATGTATCGAGCAAAAGTTTTCATGAATGATTTGAAAAAAAAATAAAATACAAAAAGTAGAGAAATAGCCGAAAATTATTTGCTTGAGCTAGAGGAAAAATGAGGAGAAAAATATACTTTAGTTTTGGGAGAATAATTGGGAAAATTTGTCTAGTTATTTAAAATATTCTGGCCCTGTAAGAAAGTTAATTTATACCACAAATCCTATTGAGGGACTACATAGACAGATCAGAAAATTTACTAAAACCAAGGGCTCATTTACTAGCACAAATGCCTTGTATAAACAGGTATATTGTGCTATAAAGAAGGCAGGAGAGAAATGGACTATGCCTATACATGATTGGGCTTTAACTATCTCTCAACTTGATATCTTTTTTCCTGGTAGGTTAAAAATCGAGTTGAACTAAAAATGCGATTTGACACAGTTTATTTAACACTCCCAAATCATATAAGATGATAGCAAAATTCCAAACGTAGCTCCACAGCAGTAAATGAAACCTGTTCAACTGTATCTGTTTAGGTGCATGTGAAACCAGTGCTTCCTTTCTTGTCATCCCAGCTTTCATAATGTCATTCGAGTAGCCCCTTCGGTGTCATTCAAGTAACTGACACTGAAGTTATGTCTTAAACCTCATCACCAGGCTTAACAAATAGATGGCCCAATGTTATTAACTTTATAGGCTTATCTTCGTTATTTACCACCACCCAAACACCATCGTTTTCATGATCAACAATTTCTATTGGTGTAAATACTACATAATTATTGTCATCAACAATCTTTATTCCAAGAACACCATCGTCACTTAAGCTTAAGGCCGAAGAAGGAATTTTATATGCAAATCTTTCACCTGAAGGGAGACTTACACTAGCAGTCAGTCCTTGCAAAGATATAATCTCATTATCAGTTACCTTTACCTCCACTCTATAAGATCCAGTTTTAGGCTCAGCAATTTTACTAATAAAACTCACTTCACCTACTAATTCCCTTCCGTCTAGCAAATTAATTTGCGCTGCACTACCCAGTTTTATTTTATTTACTTCATTTTCTGAAACATACAACACTACAAGAACCTGATCAAAATTAACTATGTCAGTTATCTTATGTCCAAGATTAACAAAATCCCCTTCATTTACGTTGATCTTATCTATATAACCATCAATAGGAGATTTAATCGCAGTGTTTTCTAAATCCAATTCTAGCCTTTTTAGGTCAGCTTTTGCACTCTGCAATGCAGTAAAAGCTGATTCCACTCTTATCTGTGCTCCATAGCCTTTTTTATTCAATTTTCGAGAGGAATCATACTCAATTTCACGCTGATTTAATAAAACTTTGGCTTTCTCAACTTGTGCAACCCTGTCATAATCTTCTATCTTTAAAATTACATCGCCTCTTTTTACTTTTTCACCATCAGACAAATAAATAGCAATAACTTGACCACTTGTTCTTGAGACAAGGCTGACCCTATGCAAGGGATTTACCGTACCAGAAAAATTTAAATATACAGTGCGATTTTGTGGAGTATAATCCTGAGTTTTTACTGAAAAACTACTAATTGGATTATCACTATGAACCGCCTGATCTTTTTTTAAAAATGTACTGTTGATAAAAAACAGTAGAATAAGAGCAATACCAGAAACGATGATTACTTTGTTTCTCATCCTTAAACAGTAAAATTTATTGACCAATCTTGTTAGAAATAACTGCATAAGTTTTCGAATCAGAAGTGTAAGTATAACACAGCTATTGTCACTCTATAAATAGTTTTATATGAGCAAGTTTTCTTACAATAAATAAGTTTTTATTGCAAAAATGCAATTTTTAATCAAATAAAAAAGTTGTGCATAAAATTTCCATCATATTATATGATGAAAATAAGAATATTGTAACAAAACTAAATATATATTTAAACAGAGCTTTAGCCCATCACTAAACCAACACCCAATTGCTCAACACTATCAATTTTAATTTGTAAAGTGCCCTTTATAAATTTATTAGCCTGGTCTGTACTCATAAAAACTGTATGTTTATTGGGCATTAATTTTTCCATATCTGCTCTATTTTTTTTATCTTGCAAATGAGATTTGCAAATATAGCTATACTTTTTAAAATCTAGAAGTTTAGCAAAGCCATCACGATCATTCTCATGGTGAAAAGCAATATTTATACCTACTATTTCGTCCGTTTCTTGCAGCTTTCCATCTTTATCTATTACCTGTGCCTTAGCAAGCGCAACTGTAGGCTTATGGCCATAATTTGCTCCAATAACCCTTCTTATTGAATGTTCTATTGCTATTTTTTGCACTTCAGGACTTTTATCAAACTCTTTCAAAAAATTAAGGTATAAGTTAATATATTCAGAGTATTTCAATCTGTGTTTTTTATGTATAGTTGGTTTATAGGACAGTTCATTTGTAGGTGACTTATAGTTTGCAAGAAGCAATTTTTGTTCATATTGCTCATTAAATTTCTTTATCTTTTCAAAATATCTTTCATATTGAGTCAATCCATCTTTCCCTTTTTTCTCCATCCTTTTCAAGAATTCCTCTACTGGCTCTCGTTTGGCTAGATTAATTTTGCGTGTAAGCGGAATTTGTTTTTTCAAGCTAATCCAATATGGTAAGCAAACAACTTTCGCATCTTTCGAAAATAGACCTTCTAACTTTTTCACTGCATTGTATAAGTTTGCTGATTCTGGTTTATAATGCCCGCTATTATTGTCTATATAAGTTATTTTACCATTTACCACTTTCATTAAACCAGAACATAAAATCGGCTTACCGCCTGCAAGAGTTGAATGACGATAAGCCCATTCGCTTTTGTTAACATTAATATGTTCATGAGTTACTAATTTTCCATCAAGCGTGATAACATAAGCTACACAACCTTTTTTACCCTTACTAATTTTATCAGTTGTATCATATAATTTGCCCTCTAAGTTGTATAACTTAAGTTCCCCATCTTGCTCGCCAATAAATTTTCTTTGATCAAATTGTTCATCAGAGTTAAAATACTTAACCCTTGTATTAGTTCCAGGAATTTTTCTTCCTTCAACTCCAACTTCTGGAAACAAATTATATCGTGGAAAAAAATAAGTAAAATTATTCTCTATCCAATACAGAATCTTATTTATGATACCAAAAACTTTTCTATTACCTAAATCAATAGAGAGTTGCTGTTCCTTTGGTACTGCTAGATGATTGGACTTTGTACCAGACTTGCCAAATTCTTTGGCAGCATATTTAAACTTTTCTAGTAAATATTCCTTACGTTCTTTTGATATTGACATTTTTACCTCACTCATCTATTATTTTATCCTATATTATTTTAGACAAAAAGTCAATCTTTCTTAAGATACTAAGAAAAGAAAAAGCAGCAGCAAAATAGCTAAACTGACTTAGATTTATCGACAATTTGAAAAATCATCATTCCGCTACTTGTTAGCGGAATCTATGTTCGCACAGTTAGTTATCGCTATTTACCCAACAAACTTATGCTAAGCTGTGCTGCCACTAATTTTGCAACCAGTACTCTATAAGGCGAGCATGACACATAATCAACCCCTGATTTGATGAAAAACTCTATGGACTGTGGATTCGCTCCATGCTCTCCACATATACCAAGTTTAATTTCTTTTCTGGTTTTTTTGCCCCTTTCGATAGCTATTCTGATTAATTCCCCTACCCCTTCGACATCTAGCACCTCAAAGGGATCGTTTTTGAATATGTTGCTTTCCTTATAAGAATCGAGGAAATTAACTGAATCATCTCGTGAAAGTCCCATAGTTGTTTGTGTTAAATCATTAGTGCCAAAACTAAAAAATTCTGCGTGTTTTGCGAGTTTGTCAGCAATAAGTGCTGCTCTTGGCAGTTCTATCATCGTTCCAATTGAATAGTTCACATCGAAATTTTTGGCTTCTTTCTTTATTAACTTGCATATCAGAATAAACTCTTTCTCACTCATGATAAAAGGAATCATGATTTCAGGTTTCACTTCTATCTTCTTTTCTTTCCTTAATTCACTTGCAGCACTGAGTATTGCCCTAATTTGCATGCCATATATTTCAGGATGAGAAATAGCAAGTCTACAACCTCGATGGCCAAGCATTGGATTTTTTTCTGATAACTGTGCTATTTTATTTTTTACTGATTCAACTGACTTATTCAGTGATTTGGCAATTTTCTCTATAATAGATTGATTGTGGGGCAAAAACTCATGTAGAGGTGGATCAAGTAAACGTATAGTAACCTCCCTGCCCTCCATAATAGAAAATATTTCTTTGAAATCAGACTTTTGCATTTCTTCGAGTTTATTTAATGCATTTGTCCTTTCATTTTCATCATCAGCTATTATCAACTTTTGAATGAATTCGATTCTATCACTAGCAAAAAACATATGTTCTGTGCGACATAATCCTATACCTTCTGAACCGAATTCTTTTGCAATTTTTGCATCTTTTGGAGTATCAGCATTCGCTCTCACCTTCACTGTTTTGATTTCATCTACCCAGTTAATTATCGTTTTGAATTCTTGAGATAATTCAGGCAAAATTGTAGGAAGAATACCAAGCATAACCTCTCCTGTTCCTCCATTGATGGTGATTGATTCACCTTTATTTACTTTTATATCCCCCATAGAAAGAAATTTTTCATCTTTATCAATATAAAGTCCATTTAGACTACAAATGCATGGTTTACCCATTCCACGAGTTACAACAGCGGCATGCGAGGTCATACCTCCTCGCGCTGTTACTATTCCACTTGCAGCATTCATTCCATTAATATCTTCAGGGCTCGTCTCTGATCTTACCAAAATTACTTTTTTACCCTGCTCTGCAGCTTTTTCAACATCACTTGCACTGAATACTACATATCCAGAAGCAACACCTGGAGAAGCTGGCAGTCCTTTGCCTATTACTTCTTGATCGATTTTAACATCAAGAACTGGATGCAATAAATTGTCAAAAGTTTTTGGATCAATTCTCAATATTCCTTCCTCTTTTGTAATCACTCCTTCGTTTACCATATCAACTATTATGCGAATAGCAGCTTCGGCTGTGCGCTTGCCAGACCTAGTCTGCAAAATCCATAACTTACCGTCCTGTACAGTAAATTCGATATCCTGCATGTCCTTATTATGACTTTCAAGTTTTTCACATACCGCGCATAATTCTCGGTAGACACTTGGTAGCAACTTCTCCATGGTACTTTCTTGCTCCCCGTCAATTGGCATAGGAGTATAAACACCAGAAACCACATCCTCACCCTGAGCATTAACTAAAAACTCACCAAAAAGCTTTTTTTCTCCAGTTGAAGGATTACGTGTAAATATCACGCCGGTTGCAGAATTATCATTTAAATTACCAAAAACCATTGCTTGCACGTTGACCGCTGTTCCAAGGTTTTCAGGAATATTATGTATTCTTCTATAGGAAACAGCCCTATCATTTTTCCAAGAGGCAAATACTGCATTAACTGAGTTTAACAATTGCTCTTCAACGTTCTGCGGGAAATTTTTTCCTATTTTCTCACATACTATCTCTTTAAAATCATTAACAATTTTCTTTAAAACATTAACATCAAGATCAGCTAAGCTTTTTGCTCCTCTCTTTTGCTGCTCATTATCAATAACATCTTGAAATAGGTGATGATCAAGCTGTAGTACAACATTGGAGTACATCATGATGAAACGGCAGTAGCTATCGTAAGCAAAACGTTCGCCACTTTTTTTTGCAAGCCCAACAACGGTTTCATCATTTAGACCAACATTTAAAATAGTATCAAGCATGCCCGGCATTGAATTCACACTACCAGAGCGTATGGAAACTAATAAAGGATTATTTGAATCCCCGAATTTACAACCGATGTCACTTTCGAGCATCGCCATGTAGTTTTTTATCTCGTTACGTAGATCACAAGACAATTCATTATCTTGACAATAGACCTGACAAACAGCAGTGGAAATTGTAAAACCAGGTGGAACAGGAATGCCAATGTTACACATCTCTGCCAGATTTGCTCCCTTCCCTCCTAGTAGATTTCTCATTGCTGCATTACCTTCACAGTTGCTTTGGCTAAAGTAATATATTAACTTTTCTTGCATTTTTTTCGGATTTTCACTAATAAACATACTATACATACTATTCTAATAAATTTGTCAGGCAGGAGTAATAAATTTTTGTAAAATTCAGCACAATTAAATAGCCTCTTTTCCTTTCATTCTAGTGTCCCTATTGTCATTCAAGTATTCTTTCCTGTCATCTCAATGACCTCTATGATGTCATTCCTGTTGGAGTATGAATGTAGCCTTATCTCACACTCCTGTCATCCCAGTGCCCAGACACTGGGATCCAGAAGACTGATCAAGTAATAAGAACTAGTCACGCGCTGGCTCTCTTAAATTACTTTAGCTATAAGTGTTAAGAAATTTACCAATCAAAAAAAGGCAAAAAAATCCACATGGTGCTGATTTTATTACTGTAATTGATAATGTGCTAACGCTTAAACGAAGCGTGTTTAGGCTGAATAGAAAAAAATAAAAAAAGGTATGCAGCCGCCATAATTTCGCCAATAAACACAAGATTTGTCAAGAATCTTCTATTAAATGAAAGTTATGAAAAAAATCTATTGCAAGTCTTTTAATATTCTGTTAAGAGCTGGGATAATATAAAAATTATCATGTTCGGATTAGAAGACAGGAAATTTCTGATTACTGGTGCATCAGGCGGAATAGGGCAGGCAATTGTAGAGGTTATGCATAAAGCCGGAGCAACTTTATGTATCTCTGGCACAAAAAAAGAAGTACTAGAAGAAGTTGCTAAAAAATATGAAAAAAACATTCATGTACTCCCTTGTGACTTATCAAATGCTGAGGAGGTAAATCAACTAATAAATGAAGCAGGTGAGTCGATGAAAGGCTTTGATGGGCTCATATGCAATGCAGGCATTACACAAGACAGTTTATTGCTGAGAATGACAGATGAAGCATGGCAAAAGGTGATTGACATTAATTTGAACTCCACGTTTAAGTTAAATAGAGAAGCATGCAGGAAACTGATTAAAAATAATTGGGGGAGAATTATAAATATTTCCTCAATAGTAAGTTTAACAGGCAATGCTGGGCAGGCAAATTATGCAGCTTCTAAAGCTGGAATGATAGCTATGAGCAAATCTATAGCAAAAGAAGTTGCAAGTCGCGGTGTAACAGTAAATTGCATTGCTCCTGGATTTATAGATACTAAAATGACTGAAGTTTTAAATGAAAAACAAAAAGAAAAAATATTAGATAACATTCCAATGAAAAGAATGGGAACAGGGAAAGAAATAGCAGCAGGAGTATTGTTTTTAGCAAGCGACGAAGCAAGATATATAACGGGGCATGTGCTTAACATCAATGGTGGGCTATTTATGTAGCAACACTTATTTATGGACAAACTATGAGTTTTACCCTAAAATAAATATATATATAAATTTAGATTCACACTAGTTTATTACTTGGAGGCAAAAGAATGAGCTATATAATAAAAAAATTTTTTAATGCTTTATGTATAGTCCTGTTTCTCTCTTTTTCAGATTACGCAAATGCTGCTACTGATATAGATGATACAACTGCCCAAGTAATATGCAATATTATTGGTTATATTTGGGGAATAGGTGGGCCACTTATGACTGTAGTCATAATAGGTGCAGCTTTGCTTGCAATATTTGGTAGAATGCCATGGCCAGCTCTCTTTGCCCTAGGTATGTTTTGTGGTGTATTTTTTGGTGCCAAAGCGATTATAATGAAAATTATACCCGATAGCATTAAACAAGATAGTATGTTGAGCAAGTGTGGGGAAAAATAACTTAAAAATCAGGATGTTTTTGTGTGTATTGTTCCTTCATGTCTTCAATCTGTAACAAATAATGACTGTCTTTCGGTAAAGTTTTAATAGCTAACTCAGCGTATTTCATAAATTTCTCTAAATTACCTTCAATACAAGCCTTTTTCGTCAAAGCAAAATAATACATTGCCATATCAGCGCTACGTTTATATGCAATACTTAAATACTTCCAGACAAAGGCGTTATTTGTTTCTACGTTTGCAACCTGCTCTAGGTAAAAAATTGCCTTCTCTATTTCACCGTGTAATAATAAAGTATGAGATAACGCAAGTTTCACTAAATAGTTATTCTTCTCAGATAAATATCTAAGTGATTCTTCATACATTTTTATTGCTTCACTTAAATTTCCAGCTTTGTATAACATCTCCGCTTTTAATTCATATAAATAAGGATCATTGCGTGACTCTTGAATCAATGAATTAACTTTAGTAATAGCCTCTTCGATCTTTCCTTGCCTATAGTGAATTACAGCATTTACATACTTAGAACTACCTTCATATTTATTAGATAACACATGAATAGGAGCAAAGAAAGAGTCTAGCTTTGCAACCATACGCTCAAACTTCAGCAATTTATCTGCAAGGATTGGTTTTATATTGTTTTTAACCTTATAATTCTGTACAGCAAATATACGCTTATCACTAAGTGGGTGAGTGCGGAAATACTCTTCAGTGTTTTCATGCTCAATACTCTTAAAATAGTCAAAAATCTCTTTCATACCCAAATTATCATAGCCAGATTCATCTAGGTATCTTAAAGCATAGCTATCTGCTACACTCTCTTGCTCTTGAGAATAGTTAAAAAACAACCTTGAACTAAGCGTTACACCACTAAGCAAGATTGCACTCGCAACCTGAGGGTTAATGACAATACTAGAAACTAATCCTACCATATAACTAACCATTGCTATTGATTGAAAATAACCTACAGCACTACTCATTTGTAATACATGACCAGCAGATATATGAGCAATTTCATGTGCTAATATACTAAGTAAGACATAAGATTCAGTCGAATATTGTAAAAGCCCTAAATGAATGAAAATGCTATTATTGTTAATTACAAAAGCATTAATCGATCTATCATCAACTATAAAAACTTTTATTTTATCATTATCAATACCCGCAGCAGAAAATAAAGGTTGCGCTAGATCCTTAACTACCGCTTCCACTTCACTATCTCTAATAATACTAACAGAGTAAGCGCTATTACAGTATACGAAAAAAAATAGTAAAACAAAAA
Organism: Wolbachia endosymbiont of Leptopilina clavipes; assembly: GCF_006334525.1. Lineage (NCBI taxonomy): Bacteria > Pseudomonadati > Pseudomonadota > Alphaproteobacteria > Rickettsiales > Anaplasmataceae > Wolbachia > Wolbachia endosymbiont of Leptopilina clavipes. Next base: position 43,908 of record NZ_QJHA01000044.1, on the reverse strand, counting down.
GCTTAGACATGGAAATTCCTTGTTTGTATAACTTTGAGGAATTTTATATTTTAACACTTAAACTATACGAATCTATAAACGCTAGTTTAAATTTTGAACGTAACTGATAAGTTTATCAATGGTAGTTAACTTAATATTATGTTGTTCAGCAAATTCAAGCAACTGGGGTAAGCGCATCATAGAGCCATCATCATTCACTAATTCACAAATAACTGCAGAATGATTACATCCCACTAACTTAGCTATCTCAACACTTGCTTCAGTATGACCAGCACGTTGCTCTACTCCACCCTCATGTGCAATGACAGGAAAAATATGACCGGGAGTTATAATGTCACCCTGAGTTCTATTTTTATCAATAGCAACATGTATAGTTTTTGTTCTATCCTCAGCTGAAACACCCGTAGTAATACCATAACGTGCATCAATTGATGTAGTAAAAGCAGTATGATTTTCACCAACATTTTTTTTTTCCATGAAACTAAGGCCTAACCTTTTCATGTGAACTTTAGTCATTGCTAAACAAACAATCCCTGTACCGTATCTAACCATAAAAGCCACATGTTCTGGCTCTAATTTCTCAGCTAATACAATCAGATCACCTTCATTCTCTCTGTTTTCATCGTCAACTAAAATGAATAATTTACCAGAACTAGCATCCCTCAATACATCTTCCACAGAAGAAATACCGGGTAGACTAATTGAAGGATAAGTTACTTGTACCATGATTTACTTAAACTCAATCTTAACTATTTTATACAATTTCTCTCCATTTGGCACTATCACTTCCACATACTCACCAACTTTTTTGCCAATTAAAGCACTACCGAGTGGTGAATCCGTAGAGATCAACTGCTTTGAAGCATCAGCTTCATACCCACCTACAATCTTATAAACATATTCTATTTCACTGTTATCATCACCGAGCATGCTTACCGTAACAGTTGCACCAAACATTACTGTATCACCAGACAAATTTTTTACTTCTATCACTTCTGCATGTGAAAGTTTACTCTCTACCTCAATTATGCGGCCTTCAATAAAACTTAATCTTTCCCGTGCTGCATGATATTCTGCATTTTCAGATAAATCGCCTTGATCACGAGCATCAGAAATAGCCTGTATGATAGAAGGTTTTTCTTCCTTTAATTTCTCAAGTTCTACTTGCATACTCTCAAAACCTTCCCTTGTAATAGGAAACTTGTTAACAATGGATGAAGTCATAATCACCGCCTAAACGCAATTAAATTGAGTGACAAAATCACTCACAATACCAAGAATATCATCTTTTATATCATCATTCATGTCACCTGACAACTTTTTTAAAACTCCAGGGTGAACAGTTTGAAAATAATTGATAAGATCACACTCGAACCTATTGATGTTGCTCACCTGTACCTTATTTAATTGACCATACAGATTAGAAAAGATATACATAAGCAATACTTGCTCTTCTATTTGCATAGGTGAATACTGTTTTTGCTTTAATAATTCAATAAGGTATTTACCTTTGTTTAAGGACAATTGAACAGTAGCATCAAGATCAGAACCAAATTTAGCAAAGTCTTCCAGTTCTCTATATTGGGCCAAACTCAGCTTTATAGAACCAGCAACTTTTTTCACAGATTTCAATTGTGCAGCAGAGCCAACCCGAGAAACCGATAAACCTATATTCACTGCAGGGCGAAATCCTTTGTGAAACAATTCAGACTCAAGAAAAATTTGTCCATCGGTAATTGAAATCACATTAGTTGAAACATATGCAGATACATCACCAGCCTGAGTCTCAATAATCGGCAAAGCAGTCAAAGATCCCCGTCCTTTTTCATCAGACATTTTGGCAGCTCTTTCAAGCAAGCGAGAGTGTACATAGAATATATCTCCAGGATAAGCTTCACGACCAGGAGGACGTCTGAGCAATAAGGACATCTGCCTATATGCCACAGCATGCTTAGATAAATCATCATATACCACCAAGCAATGCATTCCATTATCACGGAAAAATTCTCCAATAGTGCAACCGGTATAAGGTGCTAAAAATTGCATAGGCGCGCAGTCAGATGCGCTAGCCACAACTACAGTTGTATACTCTAATGCTCCACTTTCTTTTAGCTTATTCACCACTTTTGCTACTGTCGAAATTTTTTGTCCAATAGCAACATAAACACAGTAAATTTTTTGATTTTTGTTTACCTCATCATTAATCTTCTTCTGATTGATAATAGTATCAATCGCAATAGTGGTTTTACCAATTTGTCTATCGCCAATAATTAATTCACGTTGCCCTCTACCTATAGGAATCAACAAATCTATAATTTTAATTCCTGTCTGCAGAGGTTCATGCACAGATTTACGGTCAATAATACCTGGCGCTCTAGATTCTATATACATTTTGTTCTTGGCTCTAATTTCTCCGCCATCGTCTATAGGATCGCCTAATGCATTTACAACTCTCCCTAATAATTCATGACCTACAGGCACCTGTACAACATCACCACTACATTTTACAACGTCCCCTTCTTTTACATCACGGTCATTGCCAAGCACAACTATTCCAGCTGTATCATGATCTAAATCAAGAACTATTCCTTCTACACCGCTTGCAAAAGATACCCTTTCACCAAACTTTGCTTTTTCCAGCCCATAGACCAATGTGATACCATCCGTTACTGAAATTACTTCACCTATATTTTCTCGTTTTATAGGATTATCAAATGTCTCAACCTTCTCTTTTATTATGTTTACTACTTCAGAGGCATTTATGCTATTCTTCATATACAATTCCTTATTTTCAACATTTCCATTTTACTCAAATCAACCAATCTATCCAAATAACTCTTAAGTGAAGCATCAATCACGTTAAAACCATACCTAACTACAAAGCCACCTAGTATAGAAGGATCAACCACATGACTGACTTTTATTATTTTACCAAGAAAGTTCAAAGATTCAGTAATTATTTTTATATCAGGTTTCTTTAAAATCTCTGCTGATTTTATAGTAATTTCCAATTCATTTTCACTTTCCCTTACAAGATTTAAGAATTTTTCTAATATAAGGATTAATAAACGGGAGCGCTTGTTTGCAAGTGTAACCATAATAAATTTGACTAAGTTTTCACTCAAGTTCTCCTTTATAGAAAGTATCGCTTCTTTTTTGTGCAAAAGAGAAACCATAGGATGAGATAGATACACAAAAACATCTTGATCTTTAAAAAAAGCTAACAAAAATTCTACTTCTTTTCTTATAATACCTAATCTGCTTCCTGAGACATGAAACAGTGCTCTAGCATAAGATGAAACTAAATTATTGTTTTTCATATTCAATTACCCGTTCTAGTAAATCTAAATTATTTTAGCTACCATTGTTCAATCCAAGCATTTTTTATATAAATAGGTCTTCTCCTTAAGGAAAGAAAACATAAATCATATCTGACTGAATAATCTAAAAAATCAAGATTTTTACTTAAGAAATATTTAGAAGAATTTATAATAGACTGACACTGAAAATGAGATATCGGTACTTCTTTTCCAAATAAACTTGTTTTAACTTCTATAAAAATCAGCTCCCTTTTTTTAGATACAATTAAGTCAATTTCACCCAACTTACAACGGAAGCGACGTTTTATAACATTATAGAATTTCAGCTTTAAATATATCGAAACTAACAATTCTCCAAAGTAACCTACAAAATAGCGTAACCTACTTACCATAAAAAGAATAATTAGCTTTGTGTAACTACTTTGCTTCCTTTTTTATTTTTACTATAAATCTCACCTTTTGCTGAAATATCTCTATCAACTAGCTCTATCACTGCCATTGGAGCGCAATCACCCTTTCGAGTACCAAATTTTATTATTCTAGAATATCCACCTTTACGGTCTTGATAACGATTAGCTAGAACGCTTAATAATTTATCAACTACTAACTTACTATTATGAAGACGTGAAAGCAAAAGCCTTCTACCATGTAAAGAATCGTTATTCTTAGCAATTGTAATAAACTTTTCCACATATGGACGAAGTGCTTTAGCCTTTGGTAAAGTAGTTACAATCTGCTCATGATTAATTAACGAGATAGATAGATTCTTTAACATTGATAACCTATGCTCGGTACAACGAGACAGTTTATTTTTCTTTATTCCATGTTTCATATACTACCTAATCCTCATCAGTATGTTGTTTAGCCAGTTCATCTATATCCTTAGGCGGCCAATTTGGTATATTCATACCCAAAAACAAACCTAAATTATTTAAAATTGCCTTGATTTCATTCAAAGACTTTCGGCCAAAATTAGCAGTTCTTAACATTTCAACTTCCGTCTTTTGCACAAGATCACCTATATAAGTGATATTTTCATTTTTCAGACAGTTATGAGATCTAACAGATAATTCCATTTCATCTACCTTACGCAATAGAACAGGATCATAGCCCAAATCTTTAGCACCACTAGACAAAGAAACCTGCGATTTTTTATAACTCATATCAGAACTAATAAAAGGCTGAAATTGCTCCTGTAATATTCTTGCAGCATAGTCAACAGCTTGACTTGGAGAGATTGTACCATCAGTTTCAATTGACAATATTAGCTTATCTTTATCAGTAACTTGACCAACACGACTATTCTCTACTCTATACGAAACCCTCTCGACAGGACTATATAAAGCATTAACTGGAATAAAACCAATTAAATCTTGTTCATTCATAAGCTTTAAAAATTCATTTTCTTTATATTTATTTACAGGAAGATAACCTTTTCCGCTAGTAACATATATAGTAATGTTAAGCTCCACATCTTGACCTAGTGTACATATCACCAAATCTTTATTAACAATAGAGCATTGGTCATCAGTTTCTATCATTCCAGCTAATACTTGACAAGGCCCTTTAGCGCTCAAATTTAAGCACTTATTAGACGTGTTATTTAACTTACATCTCAACATGCCCATATTTAATGCTATATCAGTTATGTCTTCCCTAACTCCCTGGATCGAAGTAAATTCATGATTCACGCCTTCAATTTTTATTCCATAAACAGCACTACCGCGAAGAGAAGACAACATTACACGCCTTAATGCATGACCCAACGTTAAAGCAAAACCACTTTCCAAAGGTTCTAGAACTATATCACTTTTTTTACTTGAATCACCTAATATTACCTTAATCGCATTAGGCTTAGTTAATCTATCTAAATTTCCACAGAAAGAGACATTATCACTATAATACATACAAAAACCTTCCAAATACCCTATACTCTTCTTTTTTTCCTTAGTCTACACCCATTATGAGGTATCGCCGTTTTATCTGCAATTGAAGTGACAGTCAATCCACAATTCCGAAGTGCTTTAACTGCAGCTTCTGCACCAAAACCAGGACCACGAATTATTACAGAAACAACCTTCATACCAAATCTCTCTATTACTTTCTTCGCAGCAGAATCGGCAACCTTACCTGCAGCATAAGGTGTGGATTTTCTCGAACCAGAAAAACCACATGCACCAACAGAAGTCTGGTAAAGCGTATTACCACAAACATCAGTCACATTTACAAAAGTATTATTAAAAGTTGCACGAACATGGACAATACCAATAATAAACCTTTTTGTATTCTTACCAACCGTTTTAACTTTTTTCATAAAAACTCACGATAATAACAAATTTTATTTTTTTCCAGCAATAGGCAATTTAGATCTGCCTTTACGAGTTTTAGCATTAGTATGGGTTCTTTGTCCCCTCACAGGCAAACCTTTTCTATGCCTTAATCCTCTATAGCAACCGATTTCTATTAAAGATTTTATATCCATAGCCACTTTTTTTCTGAGCTCACCCTCTATGACATATTTTTGCCTAATAAAACTACTAATTTTCTCTATATCTTCATCTTGTAATTCTGAAACACGCTTACGCTCATCAATTTTACAGCTACGACAAATTATATTCGCAGTAGTAATACCTATACCATGTATATAAGTTAATGCAAAAGGAATACACTTCTTCACCGGAACATTTATGCCTGCAATACGTGCCACTGATACCTCGATACTTTATTAATAATAACTCTTAATTTATACCATAAAACAACTTATAGTCAAATCAAATTACAAGAAATTTTACTTTCAATCTCTTGCATTACTCTATCAACACTCAAATTAGCGTTAATTGTTAACAACTTGTCCTTATAATACTCGCGCAAACCCTCTATCTGAGAATGATATTCTCTTATCCTCTTATTAATTGCAAGCATATTAGCATCATCAATTCTCTTCTCCAATCTCGTACTTTTACATTTAGCACAAGTAGTATTCTTAAAAGAAGATATACTATATATACTTTTACAATCCAAACAAGTAAGACGATCTTTTAATCTATCAATTGCAATATTATCGTCAAGCTGCAACTCAATTACAAGATCAACATCCCTATTGCATCTTTTTTGCAAAACTTGAGTTAAAAAATGAGCTTGATTTAAATTTCTTGGAAAACCATCTAACAAAAAATCACCATCTATTAATGCAAGCTGGTCACACAATAATTTACATATAACTTCATCTTGAATTAAATTACCAGATTCAACAGTATCCTTTATTCCTTTACCTAATTTACTCCCACTAGATATAATATTCCTTAATAAATCTCCTACTGAAACTAATTTAAAATTATACTTTGCTATTAACAAACTGGACTGAGTACCCTTACCAGAGCCAGGAGGACCAAAAATTGTAATAATCACTTTAGTCTCCTTGTTTTAGACTCATATTTCTTTATCCAACTATCGTACCTATTTGAAAAAACATAAGATTGTACTTGCATAATAGTATCAGTAATAACGTTAACTATAATCAGCAAGCTCGTCCCACCAAAAATAAATGGTATATCATAATGATACCTCATAATTTCAGGTATAGTACATATTACCACCAAATACGCAGACCCAATAAATGTTAATTTAAAAACTATATCTTGAAGATAATCAGAAGTATGTTTTCCAGGCCCTCTACCAGGAATAAAACCACCATTTTTCCTAAGAAAATCAGCATTTTCCTCTGGATTAAATATAAAACTGGTATAGAAAAAATTAAAAAGTACTATGAGTATTAAGTAAGTTATAATGTACATCACTTTATTTGCCATAAAGTAGTTTAAAATAAAATCAGCAATGGCATGACCTTTATAGAAATTTGCAATTGAAATAGGTGTTAATAGAATTGCGTTAGCAAAAATAGTTGGTATTACACCAGATAAATTGATCTTCAATGGAATATAAGTAAAATCATCATTATGTAATTTTTTAAACTGTTTTTTGGGATATTGAACAATTACCTTTCTATAAGAAGATTCTGTAAAAATGACTAAAAGGAGCAGTAAAAAAAACAATGCTATAACAAAAAGGGTAATGAAAAACGACATACTACCATTTTTATTTAATGTTAGCAGAGATGATAAAGCATTATGTAATTCAGATGTTATGCCAGTAAAAATGATTAATGAGATACCATTACCTATACCGCTCACACTGATCCGCTCACCAAGCCATATTAAAAATATAGTTCCACCTAAAAGGCTAAAGACACCTATAGTACGAAACATAATACCAGGTTCAACTACAACTAATACCCCTTCCCTATTCATTCTTTCTAACCCTATTAAGATCGTAATTGATTGAAAGATACAAAACATTATAGTCATATAGCGTATATAAGAGTTCATCTTTCGACGTCCTAACTCTCCTTCATTTTTAATTTCATTGATTCCTTTAACGGCAGAAGATAATAATTGCATAACTATGGATGCAACTATGTATGGCATAACGTTTAACGCCAAGATCGTCATTCTAGCTAAAGCGCCACCAGAAAATAAATTAAATACTCCAAAAACACCAGAACTCTCTTTTAGAAATATATCATTGATTATATCAAGATTAACTCCAGGAATAGGAACATAAGTGCCTAAACGATAACAAACTAAAGCCATTAGCGTAAAAAATATACGCTTTAGTAAATCACTTTTATATAACAACGTAGAATCCAAACTATTAAATGCAAATTTACTGCTCATGATTTACGATAGTATTTCTACACTACCACCAACTGAAGCTACAGATCTTTTTGCAGCTTCTGATGCAAAATCAACATGAAACACAAATTTTTCGCTTAATTTACCCTTATTAAGAAGTTTGATTTTACTTTTAACAGATCTGATAAAACCTAATTTATGCAGTAGCTCCTTATCTATGATAGAATCCTTGACTATTTTTTTAGCTTCCATTAAGCACTGTACATCACCAACATTAAATATAGAGTATAAGTTTTTGCGTATAGGCTTAAAACCTCTTTTAGGTAAACGAGTATATATAGACTGCTGTCCACCTTCAAAACCATTTATAGAAACGCCACTTCTCGCTTTTTGCCCTTTATGCCCCCTACCAGATGTTTTACCTTTACCACAACCAATACCTCTACCTAATAATTTAGGCTTCTTTTTCTTAGATAATTTGGTAAACACAGAATTTAATTTTACAGCATCATTCATACTTTACCTATTTCCAACTATCTCACTAATCTTTTTACCCCTCTTACCTGCCACTTGGCGAGGAGATAACATAACATCAAAAGCCTTAAATACTGCACATATAATATTATGGGGATCATTTGATCTAGTAGACTTAGCTACCACATCCTTTATACCTAATACCTCAAAAACCGACCTCATTGCTCCACCAGCAATAATACCTGTTCCAGTTCTTGCAGCTCTTAAAACTATCTCACCAGAACAAAATTTAGCTTTAATATCATGATGTAAAGTTCTACCTTCACGTAAGTACACCCTAATCATCGACTTCTTTGCAGCATTTACAGCTTTCACTCTTGCTTCAGCAACCTCTGCGTGTTTACCTATTCCACATCCTACCCTACCCTTACCATCACCAACAACAACCAAAGTTGAAAATGAAAATCTTCTACCACCTTTAGTAACCGTTGTTACCCTTCGCACTGAAACCAAAAGTTCTGATAAATCATTATTATTTTGTAAATTCTTTACAGCCATATTTAAAACCTTCTAAAATTTAAATCCAGAGCTTCTTAAAGCCTCAGCAAATTGAGAAATCAATCCTGTATACTTATATGCTCCCCGATCAAAGACGAACCGCTGCTGCAATTTTGTACTAGGCAGACGCTCAATCAATAAAGAAGAAACCTGTTTTATAGTTTCAGCATTGACCCTACCTTTACATACATTCCTAATTTTATCATCCAAAGTAGAAGCAGAAGCTAGGGTTATTCCTTTTGCATCGTTAATCAACTGAACGTAAAAATGTTTATTAGACTTAAATACGGATACACGTAAACGTCCAGCGCTCTTATCGAGCTTCGCTCTATTACGAAGTTTCCTTTTTTCATAGCTACTTAAAAAATTATACAATCTTTTCATTTTAATTACTTCTTTTTATTTACAACCTTACGCAGCATAAATTTGCCTTTTATTACAATACCCTTACCTTTATAAGGATCATATTTTCTAATTTTGCATATATCAGAAGCCACCATATAGACTTTTTGCTTATCCATACCGCGAATCACTAAATGAGTTGGCTTTATACACTTAATCTCAACGTCTTTAGGCACTTTATACTTAATATTATGACTATAACCAAGATATAAAGTCAAATACTTATCATCACATTCTGCTTTATACCCCACACCATTAATCTCAAGATCAACAGAAAAATCATTAACCATACCGTTAATCATGTTATTAATATTACTTCTATAAGTGCCCCATATAGATTTTATTTTATCATAATCATCCCTGCCTTGATCAACAGAAAGTAACAATTGATTATCAACTATCTGACACAGAATGCCACTACACAAGTTCAGCTCTTTTTCTGCCCTAACACTTCTTATTAATACCCTACCATCATTATATTCAACTGAAAGATCAGCAGGAATATTGATAGGTGCGGCACCTATACGAGACATACATTTCTCCTATCATTTAAAATACACGACACAAAACTTCTCCACCAACTTTTAATCTACGTGCATTATAATCGGTCATCACTCCTTTCGGCGTAGATATAATAAAAATTCCAAGACCATTATATGCTTTAGAAATGTCCTTACACTTAGAATAATAACGACAACCGGGCTTTGATACCCTAGCTATATCATTAATCACAGGTGATTTATCATAATACTTCAACTGCACAACAAGCGAAGGGATACTATCACTCTCTTGCTTTTCATAATTAAGAATATACCCTTCCTCTTTTAAGATCTTCAATATAGAAGAATTCACTTTAGAGAATAGGACTCTTGTTTCCCTATGCATTGCCAATTGAGCATTACGTATTCTTGTTAAAAAATCACCAATACCATCAGATAACGACACTATTACACTCCTTATATCACATTTACCAACTAGATTTTGTAACCCCTGGAACTTGTCCAAAAGAACACAAATCACGTAAAACAATCCTACATAAACCAAATTTTCTATATACTCCTCTCGGCCTACCAGTTAAAGCGCATCTATTCCTAATTCTGATTTTAGAAGAATCTCTAGGCAATTTTTTAATCAGCTTACTTTGAGCTGCAAACCTTTTTGCAATAGATAAATCCTTATTATTCATTATAGATTTTAATTCCTCCCTTCTCTCCCTATATTGATCGCATAACTTTATTCTACGAAGATTCTTCTGTATCATGGATTTTTTTGCCATATATATTTTCTCTCAATTATCAAAAAAAGGGAATTTAAGAGCCAGTAATAATTCCTTTGCTTCCTTATCACTAACTGCACTTGTTATAATATTAATATCCATACCTCTAATTTTACTTATTTTATCATAGTCTATTTCTAAAAATGATATATGCTCCTTGATACCAAGGGAAAAATTACCATGACCATCAAATTGCTTCACACTAAACCCTCTAAAATCTTTTTCCCTTGGCAAAGCAATATATATTAATCTTTCTAAGAATTCATACATTTTATTTCTACGCAAAGTCACTTTACAACCTACAGTTGCACCTTTTCTAATTTTGAAACCAGAAATAGATTTTTTTGCAAAGGTTAACACAGGCTTTTGCCCAGCAATCAAATGTAGATTATCAAATGGCTCATTTATCGCTTTATTGTCCGTAGCAGCATCTCCAACGCCCATATTGATACACACCTTGACAAGTTTAGGCACTTGCATTACATTGCTGTAATTAAACTTATCCTTTAAGGATTTTACTATATTATCTTTATACAATTGTTTAAACATATCAACCTAATCTATCACTTCTCCAGAAACTTTTGCAAAACGCACTTTTCTACCATCTATAATCTTAAATCCTACTTTAGTTGGAGTTTTACACTTAGGATCCAATATTGCAACATTGGATACATCAACAGCTAACTCTTTATTCAATATACCACCACCACTACCAGCTCTTGGTTTAGTATGTCTCTTACACACATTTACGCCAGAAACAACTACTTTCTTTTTAGCATCACGTATTATAACTTTGATTACCTTACCAATTTTTCTCTTATCTTTACCAGTTAAAACTATAATATCATCACCACTTTTTATTTTAGCACTCATTATAAAACCTCATCAGCTAATGACATTATTTTCATAAAAGAACCAGATAACAACTTTTTTACTGGACCAAACACCCGAGTGCCAAGTGGTTCACCTTGATCATTAATTAAAACCACAGCATTGCTAGAAAAACGAATTACAGAACCATCAGATTTCTTAACACTATTTTTTACTCTAACAACAACTGCTTTATATACTTTTCCTTTTTCAACTTTACCTTTTGGGTTAATAGACTTAGTAGATATAATAATCGTATCACCTACAGATGCAGATTTCCTACCACCTAACAAGCCAATACAAAGCACTGCACGCGCACCAGAATTATCAGCTACTTCTAACAATGTATTTTTTTGAATCATATAAATACCTATTCCTTTTTAGCTATTGATAACAACCCATTTTTTAGTAACAGAAATAGGCTTATGCTCCTGTATTAAAACCCTATCTCCCTTTTTGCAACTATTATTCTCATCATGCGCTGTATACTTCTTGTATTTTTTAATAACTTTTTTATACAGCCTATCCTTATACACTTGTAACACCGAAACCTTTACAGTCTTATCAGACTCAGCATTAGTTACGACACCACAAAAAACCTTCTTAGGCATTTTTTCCCTCTCTCTTTCTTCTATTTAATACAGTTAGACTACGAGCTATGCTCTTTCTTATTAAGCTAAAACGCGAAAAATTGTTGCACTGGCCCAGCTTTTTTTGAAAAGCCAAATTAACAAATTCTTTCCTCAAATTCACAAGAAGTTCATGTAATCCTTGTGAAGATTCTGATTCAAATTTAACTATATCCATTGCAACTCCATTCAATTATGATTAGATATAAATTTACACTTCATAGGAAGCTTAGCAGTCGCTTTTTCAAGCGCCAATCTTGCTAAATGCATGGGAACATCACTACTAATTTCAAACAAAACCCTACCGGGCTTAGCTTTAAATACCCAAAATTCAACACTACCTTTCCCTTTACCCATACGTACATCTGCTGGCTTTTTACTAACCGGGGTATCAGGAAAAATTCTTATCCACACTTTACCAGAGCGTTTTAACGTTCTAGATATTACGCGCCTTGCAGTTTCAATATGCTTAGACTGAACCTTACCTACTTCCATAGCTTTTAATCCATAATCTCCAAAAGACAGCGTGCTACCACCCTTAGCATTACCCTTGATTCTCCCCTTAAATACCTTTTTATATTTACTCTTTTTGGGAACAAACATTTCAATATACCTTAACTACCAACATAAACCCAAACTTTAACTCCTATAATACCACATATAGTCTTCGCTTCACAAAAAGCATAATCTATATTAGCACGCAAAGTGTGTAAAGGCAAACGACCTTCTTTGTACCATTCAGTACGAGCTATTTCAGCTCCGCCAAGACGCCCAGAGCAACTTACTTTAATACCCTCAGCACCCATCTTCAAACAATTTTGAATAGCTTTTTTCATCGCTCTTCTACATGAAATCCTTTTTTCTAGCTGATGTGTAATACTCCTTGATATTAAAACTGCATCTATTTCAGACTTTTTAACTCCTACTACATTCACTTCAACACTACTTTCTACTTTTTTAGCTATTTTTTGCTTTATCTTCTCAACATCCAAACCTTTCTTACCTATTATAACCCCAGGTTTAGAAGAATGTATTATTACAGACACTAAAGTAACTGTACGCTCTACAGTTACTTTAGAAATACCAGCATGCTTAAAGGATTCATTTATATAACTGCGAATAAATAGATCTTGATGCAATTTCTGTTTATAATCGTCCGTAGCACACCAAACAGAATCCCAGGTATTACTATTTATTTGCAATCTAAATACTTTAGGATTAACCTTCTGTCCCATATTTTTACACTTTCCTTATTAATTTTCCATTTCTATAAATCATACAATTTCTTTCAATTTTATAGTTATATTACTATAAAATTTGCTCATTCTATTAGCCTTACCCATAGCTTTTGGATATACTCTACGCAAAGTAAGTGACTTACCTATTAAAATTTCCTTTATATATAAATTATCAACGTTCAATCCATAATTATTTTGAGCATTAGCAATTGCAGAATTCAACACCTTCATTATAAAACCGGCAGCCTTTTTTTCACAAAATCTTAATTGTACATTAGCAAAAGAAACTTTTTTATTACGCACTAAATCAGCAACCAAATTTAATTTGCGAGGAGTTGATCTTAAAACCTTAGAACCAGCCTCAACTATTATATCCCTATTTTTCATATCAATTGCCTACCTTCTTGTTGCCTTTTTATCACCACCATGCCCAGTAAATTTACGAGTAGGTGAAAATTCACCGAATTTATGACCTATCATATTCTGATTATCAACACTAACAGGAATGTAATCTTTACCATTATAAACAGCAAATTTTAAACCCAAACAATTAGGAAGAATTACAGAAGCCCTGGAATGAATTTTTATCACCTTATTAATAGAACCCTCTTTTAAAGCTCTCTGAACTAATCTTAGTACAGATGGGTGTAAAAAAGGTGGTTTCCATACAGATCTACTCATAAATTAACCTTTCAATTTTTTTATATACTTATCACTAGATTTATTTTTTTTCCTAGTTTTGTTTCCTTTTGTTGCAACACCCCAAGGAGTAACAGGATGACGACCGCCAGAAGTTTTTCCCTCTCCACCTCCATGAGGATGGTCAACCGGATTCATTGCAACTCCACGTACAGTAGGTCTAATCCCAAGCCACCTACTCCTCCCAGCTTTACCCAACTTTCTATTCTTATGGTCAGGGTTAGATACTACACCAATAGTAGCCTTGCAAGAAGATAAAATCAACCTAATTTGACCAGACCTGAGTCGTAATAAAACATATTGGCCATCACGACCAACGATTTGTGCATAACAACCAGCAGCTCTAGCAATCGCAGCACCATTACCTGGCTTCAGCTCAACATTATGAACGAAAGAACCAACAGGTATATGCTTGAGTAGTAAACAATTCCCTGGCAAAATATCAGCATCATCTCCAGCTGTCACAACATCACCAGGCTTCATACCTTGAGGAGCTAATATATAAGATTTAATATCATCTTCCTTATATGATATTAATGCTAAAAACCCACTTCTATTTGGATCATACTCTATTTTCTCAACTATACCTTGATCACTTCTGTTACGTTTAAAATCTATAACTCTATACTTCTTCTTGTGACCACCACCCCTGTGACGAGTTGTAATTCTACCATGATTATTTCTTCCACCACTGGATTTCTTACCAAATACAAGAGACTTCTCCGGCTTATCTTTTGATAAACCAATTTTACTTATTAATATAGTCCCACGAGAAGACGGAGTAACAGGATTAAAAAATTTCATACCCATATTAAACGCTCATTATATCTAATTTTTGACCATCTATCAAAGAAAAATAAACCTTTTTTCTCTGTTTTTTACAACCAACCACACCCCTGAAACGTCTATATTTAGGTTTAACTCTAATAACATTTATAGAAGAAATTCTGACATTAAATAAAGACTCTATTGCCGATTTTATTTGACGCTTATTTACATTTACAAAAACATACAAAGAGTATTTATTAAACTTCTCTCTTAAAAGAGAAGCCTTTTCTGTGATTACAGGAGATTTTATTATATTATTATATTTAATCATAACAATCTACCTTCAAGATGCTTTAAAGTGTCTTTTGTTAACATCACGCATTCATGATTCAATATATCAAAAACATTTAACCCAATAGGTTTGATTAAATCTACATAATGCAAATTTTTAGCAGCACGTAACAAATCATCTCCATAATCACCAACTATTAAAAAAGAAGAAAATTTAAAATTTTTAATATATTCACACATTTTAGATGTTTTCTTCACATCAACATTTAAACTATCAAGAACAATAACTTGATTATTTAAATATTTTAGAGATAAAGCAATTTTCAAACCAAATTTACGTACTTTTTTATTAAGAGAATAAGCATGACTCCTCACAACAGGACCAAAAATAATTCCACCACCTCTAAACTGAGGAGATCGCAAGCTCCCCTGTCTCGCCCTACCGGTACGTTTTTGACCATACGGCTTAGCTGTTGTACCAGAAACATCACTGATACCCTTTGTTTTATGAGCACCAACTCTTCTCTTTGCTAATTGCCATCTCACTATATCATGCAAAATACTCAATTTTTGCTTGGCAGAAAATATCAAGGGATTAAGCTCAACACTACCTACATTATTATTAGATAGATCAACTAATTCACATTCCATAACTAACTCACCAAATTATTAGCATCATCACTCATATTCAACAGCAGACCTGCTGGAAAAGGAACATCTTTATGTAAAGGCTTTTTAACCGCATCTCTCACAAAAACATAAGAGTTTTTAAACCCAGGAACATTATTACCCTTTACAGCAATTATGCTATTTTCATAATCAATGGATAATATTTTCATATTCTGTACAGTTACTCTGCTATTACCTAAATGACCAGCCATTTTCTTCCCCTTGAATACTCTACCAGGATCTTGACATTGACCAGTAGAACCTTGTGATCTATGAGCAATAGAAACGCCATGAGATGCCCTAAGCCCACTGAAGTTATGCCGCTTCATCACACCAGCAAACCCTTTACCTAAAGAATAACCCGTAATGTCAAGATATTGACCAACTACAAAATGATTAACCCCCACCTTTTTACCACATTCTATTCCGAATAGATCAGTTAATCTACTTTCGTATAATTTACATTTACTATTTATACCCTTTTTCTTTAAATATTCCAACTGAGGTTTTGCTATTTTTTTTAAATCTCCTGTGCCTAAAATGACTGAATTGTAGCCACATTTATCTTGTCCTTTTATATCGATAATATAAGTTTCGCTGAGATGCAATAAGGTTACAGCCATGCGACTATTATCAAAATACATAGCAGTATGGCCAACATTCGTCATTAACAAACCAATCCTCCTAAGCGAATTTATTCTCTTCATTTCCTTTTCCTAAATATTAACTTCCTTAACCTTTAAATCCACTTCTACACCAGCAGAAAAAGATAAATCTGCAAGCATCTTCATCATAGTAGAAGTAGGATTATGTACAATAATTAACCGCTTAGAAATTCTCATTTCAAATTGCTCACGAGATTTTTTATCAACATGAGGAGACCTATTAACAGTAAATTTAGAATCTTTTCTTGGCAACGCAATCGGACCAGATAAATCTGCATTAAACTGCTTTAATCGATCAATAAACTCGCGAATACACTTTTCCAACAAAGAACAATCGAAAGCTTTGATTCTAATATATATATCTTGCTTCATCTTAGTTATTATACTCATTCTAAAATTTCCGAAACAACGCCAGAACCAACAGTTCTACCACCTTCTCTTATCGCAAAACGTAATCCTTTATCCATTGCTATTGGTACTTGCAACTCCACTTCTATACTTACATTGTCCCCTGGCATTACCATCTCCTTTCCATCTAGCAATTTTATGCTCCCAGTTACATCCGTTGTCCTTAAATAAAACTGTGGCTGATAATTTCCAAAAAATGGTGTATGCCTTCCTCCTTCTTCTTTCTTCAATATATACACCTCCGCATTAAATTTCTTATGCGGGGTTATTGTCCCTGGTTTTGCCAATACTTGCCCTCTCTCCACTTCTTCTCTCTTTGTTCCTCTTAGTAGTATTCCTACATTGAGTCCTGCACTTCCCTTATCTAGCAACTTCTTAAACATCTCAACACCAGTACATATCGTCTTTTGCGTCGCTTTCAGACCTATTATCTCTATCTCATCCCCTGCCTTTATCTCCCCCTTCTCTATTCTTCCTGTTACTACCGTCCCTCGGCCCGATATTGAAAATACATCTTCTATTGGCAACAAAAACGGCAAATCTACAGGCCTTGGAGGTACTGCCACATACTCATCTAACTTCTCCATCAATTTATCTATTGATTTCTTTCCATACTCACTACTATCATCCTCTAATGCTTTTAACGCAGACCCAACTATCACAGGCACTTCATCACCTGGAAATCCATACTTACTCAGCAACTCTCTCACTTCCATTTCTACCAAATCTATCATATCAGCATCAGCAACATCAGCTTTATTTATATATACCACGATATATCCAACACCCACCTGTTTTGCCAGCAATATATGCTCTCTCGTTTGTGGCATCGGCCCATCAACCCCCGACACTACCAATATCGCTGCATCCATCTGTGCTGCACCTACTATCATATTCTTTACATAATCAGCATGTCCAGGGCAATCAACGTGTGCATAGTGTCTCTTTTCTGTTTGATATTCAACATGTGCTGTTGCTATTGTTATACCTCTCTTTCTTTCTTCTGGCGCTTTATCTATTTGATCATATGCTACAAAATTACCATAATGCTTTGTTATCGCCGCTGTTAACGTTGTCTTCCCATGATCCACATGTCCTATCGTTCCCACGTTTACATGCGGCTTTCCAAATGCTTCTACTATCGCTGTCATAATTACTAACCTTTAATTATACTTTAACTTTAACTCATCAACCACATATTGTGGCACTTGTTCATAACAAGAAAAATGCATACTATACTGAGCTCTTCCCTGAGATATAGAACGCAAAACATTTATATAACCAAACATATTTGCAAGAGGAACCGAAGCAGTAATTATTTTGCTATTATTACCTAAATCCAGCATATCAACAACACTGCCTCTTCTACTATTTATATCACCCATAACATCACCCATATATTCTTCAGGAGTAATGATTTCCACTTTCATTATAGGTTCTAGCATTTTTGGACCAGCTTTATTTGCCATTTCCTTAAAAGCACCTTTAGCAGCAAGTTCAAAAGCCAAAGGACTAGAATCAACATCATGAAAAGCACCATCAAGAAGAGTAGCCTTAAAATCAATCAATGGAAAGCCGGAAATTATACCACCTTCTTTTATCAACTCTAAGCCATTTTGCACTCCAGGTATATACTCTTTTGGAATAGCACCGCCTACAATTTTACTTTCAAACTGAAAGCCAAAACCAGGCTCAAGAGGTTCGAATTTTATTTTAACTTTAGCAAACTGACCAGCACCACCTGATTGTTTTTTATGAGTGTAATCAATTTCAACAGATTTAGTGATAGTTTCACGATATGCAACTTGAGGCGCACCAACGTTAGCTTCAACATTAAACTCGCGCTTCATTCTATCAATAATAATCTCAAGATGCAGCTCACCCATACCTTTCAATATAGTCTGCCCACTCTCTGCATTTACTGACATCCTTAAAGAAGGATCTTCTGCAACCAATCTATTCAAAGCAACACCTAATTTTTCCTGATCTGAGGTGGTTTTCGGTTCTATAGCAATTTCAATAACAGGATCAGGAAATTCCATACGCTCTAATAGTATAGGAAAATCAGATGAACATAAAGTATCACCAGTAATTGTTTTCTTTAATCCAACTAAGGCAACTATATCACCAACTTTAGCTTCGTTTATATCTTCTCTGTTATTTGCATGCATAAGCAACATTCTACCAATTCCTTCAGTCTCATTCTTTCCAGCATTTAACACAGCAGATTTAGATTTTAACTTACCGGAATAAATACGAATAAACGTCAAGCTACCTACAAATTTATCCGTCATCACTTTAAACGCAAGAGCAACGAATTTCTCTTTTTCTGAAGGTTTGATCTCAATTTTCTTTTCTGAATCTTTAGGATCAGTTCCAATAATTACATCAACATCAATAGGAGAGGGTAAAAAATCAACCACACCATCTAAAAGTGATTGCACGCCTTTGTTTTTAAAAGCTGACCCACATAATACAGGGACAAATTTTCCTTTAATGGTCCCGCTTCTCACACACTTTTTCAACAAATCAATTGGCAGATCGTTAGATTCAAAGTAAGTATTTATCGCCTCATCATCCATTTCAGCTGCAGCATCTAATAAAAGATTTCGATACTCTTGAGCCTTATCAAGCAAATCAGAAGGAATATCTTCATAAGAAAATTTAGCGCCTAATGTTTCTTCTTGCCATATAACAGCTTTCATAGAAATAAGATCGATTATGCCTTTAAAATCCTTCTCACTTCCTATTGGCAACTGAATAACTAAAGGTGATGCGCCAAGCTTCGTTTTTATCATATCGACACATCGATAAAAATTTGCCCCGATTCTATCCATTTTATTAACAAAGCAGATACGAGGAACGTTATATTTATCAGCTTGACGCCAAACTGTCTCAGACTGAGGCTCAACTCCAGCAACTCCATCAAATACAGCAACCGCACCATCCAAAACCCTCAAAGATCTCTCAACTTCAATAGTGAAGTCAACATGACCAGGAGTATCTATTATATTAATCCTATGATCATTCCAAAAACATGTTGTTGCAGCAGAGGTAATTGTAATGCCACGCTCCTTCTCTTGCTCCATCCAATCCATAGAAGCTGCACCATCGTGCACTTCACCAATCCTATTTTGTTTGCCAGTATAAAATAAAATACGCTCTGTTGTGGTGGTCTTGCCAGCATCTATATGAGCCATTATTCCTATATTTCTATACCTAGATATTAAAACTTCCATACCACAATCAATCAGCTAATATTAAAAACGAAGATGAGAAAATGCCTTATTAGCTTCAGCCATTTTATACTTTTCTTCACACATCTTAAATGCACCACCACATTTATTATAAGCATCTAATATTTCAGACTGCAAACAATAAACAGCAGTTCTACCGCCCTTTTTTCGAGCAGCAGAAGTTGCTCTAGCAATCCACCTTAATGCCAAAGAAATTGCTCTATCTTGACGAATTTCAACAGGGACTTGATAAGTTGCACCACCAATACGCCGAGAGCGTACTTCTATAGAAGGGGTAACATTTTCTACTGCTGTTTCAAAAATTGATAAGGCATCTTTGCCTATTTTCTTTTCAGCTAAGGACAAAGCACTATAAGCAATCTTTTCTGCAATAGATTTTTTACCACATTTCATAATTATATTAATAAAACGCATAAGCAAGACACTACCATAACGAGAGTCAGGGCTTGTTCTTTTTTTTGCTTTATTACGACGTGCCATAAATTTTAACCAGATTTCTTTACACCATATTTTGAACGAGCTTTCTTTCGATTTTGCACACCACGTAGATCAAGAGCACCTCTTATTATGTGATAACGTACACCCGGCAAATCCTTAACTCGCCCACCACGTATTAAAACAACAGAATGCTCTTGTAAATTATGACCTTCGCCAGGTATATAAGCCGTCACTTCACCGTATCCACTAATCTTTACTCTAGCTACCTTACGTAGTGCTGAATTAGGCTTTCTAGGAGTTGTAGTATATACCTTAGTGCAAACACCCCTTCTTTGAGGATTGCATTTTCCCAAAGCTGGCACCTTCTTCTTGCGAGTTAACCCTGATCTACCTTTACATATTAATTGATTTATCGTAGGCATATACTGTAAACTTAAAACTCTAAAAATAACTAAGTCTTAGTTATAAAATAATAAACCTCAATAGTCAATATAAAAATAAACATTACTACTCTAATAATCTCAGCCTAATTGCTTTGAAAGCTACTGATAATTATATGCTAAAGCGCATATTGGTTTTAATATTAAGAAATTATCACTTGCTGTGGTCTAATTAATATAGATATGGAACAAGTAATATACTGTGATGGCTATCAAAGAATATACAGAAAATAATGCTTATAATAGAGCCAAGAGCTTCTAACATTAATGCAAAAATACCAACCGAATTACCAGTAAAGCCGGATGATTTTTACAATCCCACCCTTGACACTTAGATTTAATGCAGCTACCCTAAGTTCAAAATTCTATACTCAATTTTGCTGTTCTTGCATACAAGGAACACGTTTTTAGAATAATGAAAACAATCAGCGCTTTAATTAAAGAAGGGTCAAAGCTACTATCATCACATAGAATTGAATCACCACATTTGGATTGTGAAATCATCATGCAGTACGTACTTGGAGTAGAAAGATCATTCACAATCATGAATCACATCAATCAGGTACCAAGAAACAAAGAACTTCTATTCTGGAAATTAACAAAAAAAAGAGCAGAAAGATATCCAATATCGCAAATAATAGGTAATCGTGAATTCTGGAGTAAAAATTTTATAGTTAACCAACATGTTCTAGATCCAAGACCAGATAGTGAGACAGTAATTTCAACAGTGTTAAAATATTACCAAAATAAGAAGCAAAAAATAAAAATTGCAGATTTTGGCACAGGCACAGGCTGTTTGTTGATCTCCGTACTTAGTGAGTATGAATATGCTATTGGAGTTGGTTTTGAAAAAAGCCTGGAAGCATACAAAATTACCTGCCAGAACACAAAGAAACATAATCTTCTCAACAGAGCTAAAATATTTCCAAATTCGTGGACAGAATGCAGAGATTTATTTGATCTCATAATAAGCAATCCTCCATATATTAAAAGAAGTAAGTTAAAAGATCTGCAAGCTGAAGTGCAAAAAGAGCCAAGAATTGCTCTTGATGGCGGTATCGATGGATTGAGCTGTTACCTGAGTATTTTTCCAATATTGAAAAAGTGCCTTAAAAAAGATGGGTTTGCGATATTGGAAATAGGCGAAGATCAAAGCAATATTGACAAAATAATACCCTTATATGGACTGGCTTTTCAGGAATACGTATACGACTTGGCTGGAATGAAAAGATGCATTGTTGTAAAGCAAGATAAAGAACATGACTAGTAGAACGCTAGCTTTCTAAGAACCTGTTCATAATCTCAAGAAAGGCATAAAGTAAGAAATAGAGTGTATAAATTAGGATATATGAGGAGTGTATACCCAAGTGACATAAGTCGAGAGAAGTTTGAGATTATTTCACCAGATCTGGAGTCTTGTGGAAAAAACAAAACCAAGAAAACTTGATTTGTATGATATATTTTGCGAAGTGTTGTGCGCCCTAAAAAGTGGTTATCAGTGGAGGATGCTACCAAAAGAGTTTCCAAAATGGCGCAATTGTTATGATTATTTCAAAAATGGAGTGAAAAAGTAAAAGGAAATAAAAAAAAGTATTTTGGAGTGCATGTTAAAAAAAATAGTTAGTGTGGTCCGACAAAACAATGTTTGGAAAGAAAAAATCAGCTTTTGCATAATTGACACTCAGAGTGTAAAGAACGCAGACATTGATGAAGAAAAAGGCTATGACGCTGGTAAAAAAATCTCAGGAATAAAACGCCATATCGCACGAGATATAGATGTTTGCTATTTATTCTTAAGCTTGGGAGTGTTAAATAGCATTTTACTTTTTTTAGTATGTAGAGATTTTCTAGGAATTATTCTATTGAATTCTATGATATTATTTTTTGTAACATTGTTATACATACCATAAGAGTGAACTGACGAAATTTGTAAAGGAGTTTTATGGCTTAGCTACATGGTACTAACACTCAAGTAAATTTTCATCAATGACGCAATTTGCTATGTCTATATCTCACATAGCTTACAACTTGCTTTACTCCTTTTACTTTTCTTGCAATTGCCATTACAGCTTTTAATTCCGCCTTATTTTGAGCTATACCCATCAAATAAACGACTCTATCAACTGTATTAACGCTATAATTAATTGATTTAATATTTCTTTTTCCCAGAAGCCTCGTGCTTATCTCTGCTGTTATCATACCATCTACAGTAACATCTAGCATAGAAGCCATTTTAATTGGTGTGACTCTTATTTCATTTATCACTTCTTTAATCTCTTTTTGCTGCCAAGCTATTTTCTCTGCTGTGAGTTGCTTTTCATGATTATCAACATTTCCAATGAGTAATACTCTTCCTTCACTCACTTTAACTTTTATAGATGAGAACAGTCCGTGTTTTAAGAGTCCCTTATTGATTCTTATTACTATAGTTGTATCATCAATAATGTTTCCCAAGGATTTATCTTGCATTGTTATTGCTGTAGCCGCTGCAGTTGCTGTTACCACTATACCACCCACAAGAGTCGTACAGCCACTCTGTGTAATCAGAAAAATTGCGAGTAAGAAGCTTGCTATTAATCTCATTATTAATTTCCAGAGTTTAGAGCTTTAATTAAAGAATATTAATAAGCTTTTTTTATTGTGTAAATACTATAAATTGAATAAGCCTTGAATATTTCTAAGACAGTACTTATCTCAATAATGTTAGTTAAAGTAATTCAGGCTTAGATTCATAGTGGAGTTAACCAGTATTATAAGTTCAGTCTGTGGTACTAAAATCTAATCTTTAAATTGCATAAGATGACAGAAGTGGTTATCTATAAGTTAATGAAGGGTTCTTGCGGATATGGCGAAATTGGTAGACGTGCCAGGTTTAGGTCCTGGTGAGCTTGCTCGTGGGGGTTCAAGTCCCTCTATCCGCACTTAAAGTCATGTAACTCAGGTTTTAAGAGAAAATTTATAATCACTAAGTACACTTTTGTTTGTATAAGAACCTGTTCTTAAGGATTGTATTTAACTTAAATTCTGGTAAAATGGCTTTATTAAAACATAAATAAAATATTGATAACAGGTTGTAATGTCTAGTAATATAACTCAAAATGCAGTCGAAGCAGATACATTAAGTAATATATATACCTATAAGGAACTTAGTGTAGATAAACTAAAGTATGAGTATGAAATCACAGTTAGTAGTGATTATATAGAACAAAAGATAAACTCTAGATTACAAGAAATAGCGAAGGATGCAAAATTGCCTGGATTTAGATCCGGAAAGATGCCTTACGATCTTGTTGTTACAAATTATAAAAACGAAGCTTTGGAATATGTGATAAAAGATACGATTGACTATTGCTCAAGTGATTTAATGAAAAAAATCGAAGTTAAGTCTCACATCCATCCTAAGGTTGATATTATGTCATTACCAAACCTGGATAAAAAGGATGAAAAAGGCGACTTTCTGTACAAATTATCT
The DNA here is from genome assembly GCF_006334525.1 of Wolbachia endosymbiont of Leptopilina clavipes. NCBI lineage: Bacteria > Pseudomonadati > Pseudomonadota > Alphaproteobacteria > Rickettsiales > Anaplasmataceae > Wolbachia > Wolbachia endosymbiont of Leptopilina clavipes. The sequence goes on along the minus strand of NZ_QJHA01000044.1, from coordinate 19,343 downwards.
TTTGAATCGATGCCAAAAGTGCCAGTAATAGATCTTGATAAAATAAATTTGAAGAAAGTTAAGGCAAAAATCAAAGAGGGAGACATAAAAGAATTTATTGATTCTATAAAAACAAAATTTCCTAACTTTGTCTCTGTTGATGATGCTTCTTATCAAGCAAAAAACGAGGATAAACTGATAATTGACTTTGAAGGGCGAATTAGAAATAAGCTCTTTCAAGGTGGAAGTGGCAAAAATTTTACTGTTAATTTAGGATCTGGAACATTTATAAATGGTTTTGAAGATCAATTAATTGGCATGAAAAAAGGGGAAACAAAAAGCTTTAAGTTGAGATTTCCTGAAGATTACCAGGTAATTTCCCTTGCGGGGCAGGAGGCTGCTTTTTCTGTTCGAGTTAATGATATTCAGATTGCCGAAGATTTGCAAAGTGATAATGAAATAGCTAGGAGAATTGGTTTTGAAGATCATTCTTCGCTAATAAATCATGTAAAAGAAGTAATTGATAATCAGTGTAAAGAAATGGGAGATCTCTTAATTAAGAAAGAGCTATTTGATTGTTTGGATGCTAGTTATAGTTTTGATTTGCCTATAGAAGTAGTAAAACAGGAACAGCAGAGAGTGGAAAGAGAGTTGAATGCTAAAGATGATTCTTGTAAAGAAGCTGAAAGACGTGTAAAGCTTGCAATGCTATTTATGGAGTTCAGTAAAGAACATGAAATATCATTAACTCAAAGTGATATTATGAATGTTATTGTAAATCAATATGTCAGTAAAGATGTATCATTTGACAGAGTATTTAAACATTTTAAATCAGACGGACAATTTCAGGAATTAGTTAGAGGGCAAGCGCTTGAGTATAAAGTGACAGATTATATGATAGAAAAAGCTAGTAAAGAAGAACAGATTGTTTCTGTGAAAGAATTAAAGGAATTATTTGATAATATTTGATAGGAAAAGGTATGACTCTTATACCAATTGTAGTTGAACAAACTAGTCGCGGTGAGCGGGCTTATGACATATATTCAAGGCTAGTAAAAGAAAGAATAATTTTCGTAACTGGCCCTATTGAAGACAACATGGCCAGCGTAATAGTAGCACAGCTTTTATTTTTAGAATCGGAAAATCCTGATAAAGACATTCATATGTATATTAATTCGCCAGGCGGTGTTGTAACTGCTGGTTTATCAATCTACGATACAATGCAGTACATAAGTCCAGACGTTTCAACTTTATGTATAGGTCAAGCTGCATCTATGGGTTCTTTGTTGCTTGCAGCTGGTGCGAAAGGTAAGCGCCACTCTCTACCTCATTCAAGAATTATGATACATCAACCATCTGGTGGTTATCAAGGTCAAGCAACTGATATAGAAATACATGCTAAGGAAATTTTGCGAATTAAGAAAAAGCTAAATCAAATTTATGAAAAACATACTGGGCATTCACTCAAGAAGATTGAAGGAATGATGGAAAGAGATAAATTTTTGGATCCTATAGAAGCAATGAAACTTGGCTTGATTGATAAAGTAATAGCTGAGCGTAAAGATATGAAGATTGAAAATATTAAGGTTAAACAAAAGGTAGTTTAATGGATAACAATAATGATTTACACTACTGTTCTTTTTGTAACAAGGCACAAAACGAAGTAGATAAATTGATTACTAACTCTTCAGATGGTTTAAAGGTGTTCATTTGTAATGAATGCATAGAGTTATCCCATAAAGCAATAAGTCAAAAGAAAGAGAGAGCTTTTAATTCAGATTATATATCTGATATGAAGCTATTGCTAAAGAAACCTGAAGATATAAAAAATTTTCTTAGTAAGCATGTTGTAGGTCAGGAACATGCGCAACACGTTTTATCTGTGGCTATGTATAACCATTGTCAATCCATGGTGCAACTTCATTCTATAAGTGATATTGAAATTGAGAAGTCAAATATAATGCTTATTGGCCCTACTGGTTCTGGTAAGACTTTGCTAGCAAAAACACTTGCTAAAGTTTCAGATGTGCCATTTGCTATGGCCGATGCGACAACTTTGACTGAGGCAGGTTATGTAGGTGATGATGTAGAAAGCGTGTTGTCACGTCTATTACAAGCTGCAAATTATGATGTTGCAAAGGCACAGCATGGTATAGTGTTTATCGATGAAATAGACAAGATCACAAGAAAGTCTGAAAGCGCTTCAATAACCCGTGATGTTTCAGGTGAAGGGGTCCAACAAGCTCTACTAAAAATCATGGAAGGTACGGTTGCTTATGTTCCTCCACAAGGAGGGCGAAAACACCCGCAACAAGAGTTTATACAAGTAGACACTAGTAACATACTATTTATTTGTGGAGGAGCTTTTGAAGGCCTAAATAAAATTATTGAGGCAAGAAAAAAGGGAACATCAGTTGGCTTTGGAGCAGATATAAGTCAGTCTAAAGCACAAAAGAAAAAAAATGCTTTACGCGATGCTCAACCTGAGGACTTAATCAAATTCGGTTTGATACCCGAATTTGTAGGACGGGTTCCAATAACTGCTGTTCTAGATGAGCTGGATCACGAGGATTTAATACATGTGTTGACAGAGCCAAGAAATGCGCTAGTAAAACAATATAAAGCATTGCTTGCATTTAGTAAAGTAAACCTTGAGTTTTCAGATGAAGCAATATCAGCTATTGCTAAAAAAGCTATAAGCTATAAAACAGGTGCAAGGATGTTACGTGCTATCTTAGAGTCACTTTTGCTTGATGTTATGTATATATCCGGCAACGGAGGTTTTGAAGGTAGCACTATAACGGTTACTAAGAAAATGGTAGAATTAGGCAAAGCGACGATTAATCATAATAATAAGGGTAGTGTTATAACGGTTAATGATTAATTTGAGGCATATATTATGAGTATTGGACGTGCTGTAAACTTTAATTCTACTGTATTACCAGTATTACCTCTAAGAGATGTAGTAATTTTTCCAAATATAATGTTGCCTTTATTCGTAGGTAGAGAAAAATCTGTTCATGCACTAGAGTATGCAATAAGTAGCAGTAGTCACCAAAACGAGATTTTTCTCATAGCACAAAAAGATGGTTCTATTGATAATCCAGAGCCAGAGAATCTTTATGAAGTAGGCGTGTTAGCAAACATTATACAACCATTAATAAAACTGCCTGACAATGCAGTAAAAGTCATGATTCATGGGGTAAGAAGGGGAAGAGTTATAGAATATATTAGCTCTCACACTTTGTTACAGGCCAGAGTAGCGTTAGATGGTCATTATGAGTATGGAGAAAATGAAGATAATATTGATTTAGAAGCTTTAAGGCGTTCTGTTATAGATGCATTCGACAATTGGTGTAAACTAAGCAAGAAAAGTCGACCCGAGATTATTATTGACCCCATTGATCAAGTTAAAGAGGTTAATCAAATTGTAGATATGATAGCTTCGCACTTAAATATAAAGGTATCAGATAAGCAAAACATACTTGAAGTTTATAACCCAAAAGAGCGTTTAAAAAAAGTTTTTGCTCTTATTGAGAGAGAAATAAGTATTTTGAGTGCACAAAACCGCTTGTATAAGACAATTAAATCACAGGTTGAAAGTACTCAAAAAGTTTACTACCTTAATGAGCAATTAAAAGCTATACAGAAAGAATTAGGTGAGTTTGAAAATGGAGATGAAGGGAATATACTCAATGAATTTGAAAAAAAGATAAATGAAACAAAGCTTTCTGAGGAAGCAAAAAAGAAAGCCATAACTGACTTAAAGAGATATAAGAAAATGAATCCCATTTCTCCTGAAGCAACAGTTATATCTAGTTACTTGCATTGGTTGCTTGATTTGCCATGGGGAAAGTACAAAGATGCAAAAATTAACTTAAATGCGGCTAAAAAAATCTTAGATGAAAATCATTATGGCATAGAGAAAGTAAAAGATAGAATAATAGAATTTTTAGCAGTATTAAAGAGAGTAAAAGAGATAAAGGGTCCTATACTTTGCTTAGTTGGACCACCTGGTGTTGGTAAAACTTCTTTAGCTAAGTCTATGGCAAAAGCAGTAGGAAGAGATTTTGTTCGCATATCTCTTGGTGGTATACGTGATGAGTCTGAAATACGAGGACACAGAAAAACTTATATTGGCTCAATGCCTGGTAAAATCATTCAACACATGAAAAAAGCTAATTCATGCAACCCGCTTTTTCTGCTTGATGAAATAGATAAGATGGGTTCTGATTCGCGTGGTGATCCTGCATCTGCATTACTTGAGGTTTTGGATACTGAGCACAATAAACACTTTACGGATCATTACTTGGAAGTTGAATTTGATCTTTCAAGTGTAATGTTTGTAGCTACGGCAAACAGCTTAAATTTGCCACATCCTTTGCGTGATAGGATGGAAATTATACAATTATCTGGATATAGCGAAGATGAGAAGATCAGTATTGCTACGCATCACCTTATTCCAAAATTAAAAAAAGAGCATGGTTTGCATCAGAAGGAGTGGAAAATAACTAATGAAGCATTATACGAGTTGATACGTTTATATACACGTGAGAGCGGCGTGCGAAGCATGGAAAGGGAACTTGCAAAGCTCATGAGAAAAGCAGTTAAAGCAATATTAACTGATAAAAATAAGAAAATATCCGTAGAGGTTGGTAATTTACAAGATTACCTAGGGGTACGTAAGTATACCTTTGGCATTGCAGAAAATGAGAGTTTGGTAGGGGTAGTAACTGGTCTCGCCTATACTGAAACAGGTGGTGATATTTTAATGATAGAGTCAGTCCTAATTCCGGGCAAGGGGGAAATAAAATACACAGGAAAGCTTGGAGAGGTTATGCAAGAGTCTATAAAAGCTGCGTATAGTTATGTGCGATCAAATTGTTTATTTTTCGGTATAAAACCCGAAAAATTTCAAAATAATGATATACATTTGCATTTACCTGAGGGTGCTGTGCCAAAAGATGGTCCCTCTGCTGGCAGTGCAGTATGTACATCTATTGTTTCTCTTATGACAAATATACCAGTTAACAAAAGTGTTGCTATGACAGGTGAAGTAACATTGCGTGGTAGAGTGTTGGCTATTGGGGGTTTGAGAGAAAAATTGCTTGCTGCGCTAAGAGGATCAATCAAAACTGTGATTATACCAAGTGAAAATGAGAAAGATATGCAAGAGATTCCTGCAAATATAAAAGAAGAAATCAATGTAATTTTTGCTGAGAATATTGATGAAGTTATAAAAGTTGCTTTGATGCACCCTATTACTTCAATTGATGATAATAACGAAATTAGTGTGTCTAGCTCCATAGAAAATAAGGATAATACCTTCCCTTCATCAGAAACATTAAAGCACTAAATTGAAAAGGTTTATGCAATTTTCGTTTCTTTTTTTTAACCTCAAAGCTCTGATTTGAATATATAAATTACAAGTAACATATATGGCAATTTCATAAGTTCATTTTTCAAGCATATATTGCAATATCTCACTAGCAATTGCAACATCTTGGCGTGGAGTTTTACCATGTTCTATAAACACTGAGATTGCATAGCGCGGATCATGGTAGGGGCCATAAGCGATAAACAATTTATGACTTTCACCTTTAGAGTTTATCTCTGGTGTACCGGTTTTGCCAGCAATTTGTATACTGCCTAGTCCTTTTCTATAGTTCGAATTCACCACGTCAAACATAGCTTTTCGAACCACACTAAGATGCTCATGATTCACATCAATATCAAGAAAGTCTTGCCCTGATTTACTCATCTCAATGTGGGGAATTACCTCCTTTCCTGTTGCAACCCTCGCTGCAAGAACCGCAAGCTGTAATGGCGTTGTAAGTAAATACCCTTGTCCTATAACTAAGTTAATGGTATCACCTAAATACCACTCTGAATATAGCTTGCGTGCACGCCAATTCATGTCAGGCAACAATCCCGGAGCTTCTTCCTTAAACATTCCAATTAATGGTCCACTTCCTATACCAAATTTGCTAGCCATTTCTAGTAGAGAATCTACATTTATTTTTTTTCCTATATTATAAAAGTAAGTGTTGCATGAGAAGGCCATTGCCTCGTTTAAAGATACATATCCATGGACTTTGCTTTTTAGGCAACGAAATTTTCGTTCACCTATTTTCATATAGCCCCTACACGAGAACTTTTCTTCTGGTGTTATTATTCCATCTTTTAAACCCGCAAGCGCATCTATTATTTTAAATATTGAACCAGGTGGAATTTGATATGATAATGCACGGTTTACAAGCGGTAACGAAGGAATATTTAAACTTTCCCAAGTTTCATTTGATAATCTGCTAGTGAAAAGATTATTATCGTAAGAAGGTGAGTTATACAATGCTAAAATTTCTCCGTTATTTACATCAATTACCACTGTGGAACCTTGGTGGTCTTTAAATATCTCTGCGATTTTTTTCTGTAAATCAACATCAATTGTCAGCTGTACATCTTGTCCGTCTTGTTGAGGTATGCTAGACAACTCTCTCATGATACGCTTCTTAGAATTTATTTCCTGCTCAGACTTGCCTGTCCTGCCTTTTAATATATCATCATATGTATATTCAATGCCACTAACCCCTGCCTCGTTTATGCCTTGCTGTCTTTTCGTGTATCCGATTATATGAGAACATATCGAACCAAATGGGTAGTAACGTTTATAAAGAGCAGTTATTCTTCTTTCTGATGATTTTATCGCATCAGGTTTAATTTCCGATAACATCTGCAAGTCAACTTCCCTAGTAAAGTTTTTTTGCCCATCAAACAAAACAATATACGAAATTTTGTTTACTGCGAGTTCAACGCTATTCCTATCCAAAATCCTGCCTCGTTTAGGCACAATAGTAACAACTTTTATCCTATTATTATTGGATAGCACTTCATATTTTTGTCTATCTCGTACTTGTAAAGTATACAACCTATAACTAAAAATAGCAGAAATAGTAAGCTGAATACCACCTAATATGAATGACCTACGGTTGAAGACCTTGTTTTTTGTCCACATAGAATTCCTTTAGAACGCACTCCTTCTCCTTTTATTGGCATATTTCTAGCTTTCACCACATCACAAATCCTCTTTTCCCAATCACTTAAGGTAACAAGCTCATAACCCGATTTTTTTAGTATTTCAATAATCTGAGGTAAAGCTTCAACTGTATTTGATTTGTTATCGCGATCATGGAACAATATAATCGCTCCATTATGTACATTGCTTAAAACTCTTTCAACCAAAATCTCTGATTTATCACCTTGCCAATCCAGAGAATCGACTGTCCATAATATGGAATACATATTTAATCGATTAGTATTTTTGATCAAATTATCGTTATGACATCCATATGGTGGGCGAAACCATTTTACATTCTGTTCTGTTGCATTTTTAATTGCCACATTTGTCTTTTCCAGTTCTTGCAATTGCTCCTCACTTGAAAGTGATGTCAACTTCCTATGCGACCAAGAATGATTACCTAATTCATGACCTGCTTGATGGATCTTTTCTACTATTTTAGATGTTTTTTTATTTATGCGTTCACCAAGCAAAAAAAATGTCGCTTTTGTTTTATTGCTCTCCAGAATATTAATAATATCTCCCGATCTATTATAAGATGGACCATCATCAAACGTAAGCGCAACGAACTTATCGTTAATTTCTTTATATTACTTAAATTTTTATATGATAGATCCAAATCACAATTGAGCCCACGATACGGTAAGTTAAAGTTACAATCACTACAGAAAACTGCGCTTGAATATAGCAAAAGAAAAGCGATTATTCTTATAAACATATATAATCAGCAAAGTGCTAGAGTACTACACTTTTTTGCTAAATTAAACCACCTTTAACAGCTACTGTTTACTTCGTTACTTTGTCAATATATTATATTAATAACTTTATATAATATAGTATGATTGCAAATATAAATACCGTTGCACTTCAGGGAACCAGCACAGTAAATGTTAATGCACAAATTCACATGGCAAATGGTATTCCAGCTTTTAATATTGTTGGACTGCCGGATAAAACTGTTGCAGAATCCAGAGAGCGTATCAGAGCAACGTTAAATTCAATCAATCTTCTGTTACCTCCAAAAAGAATCACAGTTAATCTTTCCCCCTGCGGATTTGCTTAAAGAAGGTAGTCATTATGACTTAGCTATTGCTGTTGGATTACTTGTTGTAATGAATGTGATACCAGTTGAAAAAGTTCAGTCTTATATAATTATGGGCGAGCTTGCACTAGACAGCAGAGTCATACCAATCTCAGGAGTACTTCCAACAGCAATCAATGCAAAACAGGCAAATAAAGGAGTAATTTGCCCAAGGGGAAATGGAGTAGAAGCTTCATGGGTAAAGAATGTTTCTATTCTAGCTATAGAGAAATTAACCGATATTATCAGACATTTTAAGGGTGAGCAGTTAATTCAGCCGGTAACTTTTAACTATAGCGCTGCACCCAAAGAAAAAAATTCAGTTCCAGATATAAAGGATATTAAAGGTCAAGTTGTTGCAAAAAGAGCAGCTGAAATTGCAGCAGCAGGTGGACACAATATGCTTCTTGTTGGACCTCCTGGTACTGGAAAGTCAATGCTTGCTAAGCGATTTATAGGGCTATTACCCGATTTGACTGAACAAGAGATGATTGATGTTAATATCATCTCTAGCATAACAAAAGCCGGTAACGAAACATTTAAAGTAACTCGTCCCTTTCGTGAACCTCATCACTCATGCTCGATGTCAGCGATGATAGGGGGAGGGAAAAATGGCAAAGCCTGGGGAAATCACCATGGCTCACAATGGTGTGTTATTTCTTGATGAGCTACCTGAATTTCCAAGGCTTGTACTTGATTCTCTACGTCAACCACTTGAAGATAGAAAAGTTACTATTGCACGTGCAAATGCTCACATTACTTATCCAGCTAATTTTCAACTTATAGCTGCAATGAATCTCTGCAGGTGCGGTTATTTAGGTGATGCAAGTAGATCGTGCAACAAAGCTCCAAAGTGTGGCACAGATTACAAAAACAAAATATCAGGACCATTGCTTGATAGAATAGACATATGCATTGAAATGCCAAACGTTAGCATACTTTCTCCTGAAATCTCTGTGGAGGGAGAAAGTACCGAGGTTATAAGAGGAAGGGTGATAGCAGCGAGAAAAATTCAAACTGAGCGTTATAGTAAATTTAATATTCGTTGCAATGCAGAAGTCAGTGGTGAAGCATTAAATAAATTCACTGAACCAGATCAGGAAGGGTTAGAATTGCTAAAATACGTACTGAAAGAAAATTACATTTCCAATCGAGGCTATACACGTGTATTAAGAGTCGCAAGAACCATTGCAGATCTTGCGAAAAGTGAGGAAATAAAAAGAGCACACATCGCAGAAGCGCTGAATTACAGAATAAGAATATATAAATAAGTTAATTGACTTGACAGACAACTTTTTTTTTGCCATATACTATCATTAGTGAAATTTTAATATTTTTGGAGTAAAATTATGAATAAAATTGAAGCAATAAAAGATAAATATAGAGATGAAGGACTTTTGTCAGCAGCTAAAGAAGTTCCTGTGCAAGGTCGGGACCTTGTAAAAGAAAATTATAAAACAACTGTTACTTTTGCAGAAATTGCACTAGTAACTTCACTTATAGCTGCTTATTTTTTAAGTCCAGCTTATGCAACCTTTGTTGGTACAGTTGGAACAAAAGCTGAAACACTTGTTAATCCTGCGATTACTGCAATGTCTAAATTTGCATTTGCTCATCCACTTGTTGCTAGTTTGGTAGTTCTTGCTGCAGTAGCAGCTTTAATAACTGCACCTGTGTATGTATATATGAACAGTAGTAAGGCGGGTCAAATTGAGAAAGTAAAGCAAGGTATACGTAATGCTTGTGAAAAAGAAAGTAATAACTATAAATTTGATGGTAGTGAGCTGAAATTTAGTAATGATGAAAATGTCCGTACAACATTCTTTGATACTGTTGTCTCAGCAGTTGGGGGAGCAAAAAGCATTCTCTAAGTAACTTTGACAAAGCAAAGGGATAGGCTTCTATCCCTTTTTCACAATTTTTTTTTGCATTCTAAGTAGTGCTGTTTGAAAGCCTGCAATTATTATACCTACTGATTAACAATGTTAAGAATAAGTAAATCTTGTTTACTGTTTGCGTATGTCAAAATGAAAAATGTTTGCATATTGTTAAAAAAGCAGTAACTTGTTATCAAGTGGATTCACTAATATTTGAGTAAAATTTAAATGTCAATCGACCTTAGTTTACCAGAGCTACCTGTATTGCACCCAAGGATTACCGTTGTGGGAGTGGGTGGTGCTGGCGGAAATGCTGTAAACAACATGATCCAATCCAATTTGCAAGGGGTAAATTTTGTCGTAGCAAATACCGATGCTCAAGCGTTAGAGAAGTCATTGTGTGATAAAAAAATTCAACTTGGTATCAACTTAACTAAGGGTCTTGGTGCTGGTGCTTTACCTGATGTTGGTAAAGGTGCAGCAGAAGAATCAATTGATGAAATTATGGAGCATATAAAGGATAGCCATATGCTCTTTATCACAGCAGGGATGGGTGGTGGTACTGGAACAGGTGCTGCACCGGTAATTGCAAAAGCAGCCAGAGAAGCAAGAGCGGTAGTTAAAGATAAAGGAGCAAAAGAAAAAAAGATACTGACTGTTGGAGTTGTAACTAAGCCGTTCGGTTTTGAAGGTGTGCGACGTATGCGCATTGCAGAGCTTGGACTTGAAGAGTTGCAAAAATACGTAGATACACTTATTGTCATTCCCAATCAAAATTTATTTAGAATTGCTAACGAGAAAACTACATTTGCTGACGCATTTCAACTCGCCGATAATGTTCTGCATATTGGCATAAGAGGAGTAACTGATTTGATGATCATGCCAGGACTGATTAATCTTGATTTTGCTGATATAGAAACAGTAATGAGTGAGATGGGTAAAGCAATGATTGGTACTGGAGAGGCAGAAGGAGAAGATAGGGCAATTAGTGCTGCAGAGGCTGCGATATCTAATCCATTGCTTGATAATGTATCAATGAAAGGTGCGCAAGGAATATTGATTAATATTACTGGTGGTGGAGATATGACTCTATTTGAAGTTGATGCTGCAGCCAATAGAGTGCGTGAAGAAGTGGATGAAAATGCAAATATAATATTTGGTGCCACTTTTGATCAGGCGATGGAGGGAAGAGTTAGAGTTTCTGTTCTTGCAACTGGCATTGATAGCTGTAACAACAATTCATCTGTTAATCAAAACAAGATCCCAGCAGAGGAAAAAAATTTTAAATGGCCTTATAATCAAATTCCAATATTAGAAACAAAAGAATATGCTTCAACTGAGCAAACAAACGAAAGAGTTAAGTGGGGTAGCAATGTTTATGATATACCAGCTTATTTAAGAAGAAAAAAATAATGCAATTTTGGCTACTCAAGTCAGAGCCAAGCGAATACTCGTGGCAAAAAATGGGAAAGGAGCAGGTGACGCAGTGGAATGGTGTATGCAATTATCAAGCTCAAAATTACATGAGAGCTATGAAATTAGGCGATCTTGCATTTTTTTATCATACGGGTAAAGAGAGAGTTATACTTGGAATAGTTGAAGTATTAAAGGAGTATTATCATGTTTATAATTCCAAATTTGGACTAGTGAATGTAAAACTTTTGAAACCTTTAAGTAACCAAGTGACGTTAAACAGTATAAAACAAAACCCACTTTTGAAAAATATGGTTATATTAAAACAATCACGTTTATCAGTTTCTCCGGTTTTAGAGGCTGAATGGAATGAAATAATAAGGATGAGTGATGTGTAATACCTGTTGCCAAACAATATTACCTCAGCACACAACATACAGCTGTATGAGTGTTTGTTTCGAAGTAGCAAATTTTTCATCAAACACAAAGCAGTGCTTGACACTGGAATCCAGCTGTAATGCAACCACATTAAAAATGTTGTGTTTTAATATAGCTTTTATATTCACTCACCTAATGTCTAATCAGAATTCCTGGATCCCAATGTCGGAGCACTGGGATGACATACTTCTAGTGTACAATATTCGTATAGTTGTGTGTATGATACGATGGTCTATAATTCTTCTTTTTTGGGTTCCAATGTCAAGTGATGGGATAATGTCCTTTCTGGTGCTTTATTCATGTTAGAAGTAAATATTCTTGATAAGAGGTGGCATAGTATTACGAAGGACCCACAGAGTTTTGTATTAAATATTATTAACGCTTCTCTAAAAGAATTAAAAATAGATCATTATAAACCAAATATATCAATAGCTCTCGCTGATGATAACTTGCTACATCAACTTAATCTTAAGTTTAGAGAAATAGATAAGCCAACTAATGTACTATCATTTCCATGCGAACAGTTATCTAGTGAATGTGATCTAGGAGACATAGCAATTGCAGTAGATACAATAGAAAGAGAGTCTCATGAGTACTGTATATCTATCCTCACTCACACTGCACACATGTTAGTTCATGGATTGCTGCATTTACTTGGCTATGATCATCAAAAAGAAGATGAAGAAATTATAATGAAAAGTTTAGAGAGCAAGATTTTAGCTTTGTTTGAATTTGAAAAGGAAAAGTATGGTAGATAATACCAAAATATGTTATTTACAAAAAAGGGTTTTTAGCTGTAAAAGGTAAGCAATATGGTTCAGTTTTCTTTACCAAAAAATTCTAAAGTTAATAAAAAGGGCAAGGTTTATCCTACTCCTACTGGAGCAAAAAATATTAGAAGATTTCAAATTTATCGTTGGTCTGCTGATGATGATAAAAATCCAAGAATAGACACATTTTTTATCGATATGGATAATTGTGGCCCTATGGTACTTGATGTATTAATAAAAATAAAGGATGAAATAGATTCAACCTTAACTTTTAGACGCTCTTGCAGAGAAGGAATATGCGGATCTTGTGCAATGAATATTGATGGTACCAACACTCTTGCATGCACTAAATCTATACATGATATAAAAGGTGAAGTAAAAATATATCCACTACCTCATATGTATATAGTAAAGGATCTAGTTCCAGATCTAAGCCAATTTTATGAGCAATACAAATCGATTAAACCTTGGTTACAAACAGATAAATCTGCCTTACAAAATAAAGAATACTTTCAATCTCCTGAAGATAGAAAAAAATTGGATGGTCTGTCTGATTGTATACTATGTGCTTGCTGTTCGACTGGTTGCCCAAGCTATTGGTGGAATGGTGATAAATTTTTAGGGCCAGCGGTATTACTGCAAGCTTATAGATGGATTGCTGACAGTCGTGATAATAAGAAAGAAGAAAGACTTGCTTCTTTAAACGACCCATTTAAGTTGTATCATTGTCATACAATAATGAATTGTACAAAAACCTGCCCGAAAGGGCTTAACCCAGCAAAAGCGATAGCGAAAGTAAAACAGCTTATGGTAGAGAGAGAAGGAATTTGAGTGTTATTTCTGGCACTCTTCGTAAGAAAATAGTAGACCCTCTGAAGCACAGGGTATTGTTAATACTCTAAACGTTCTTCCATTCATGAAATGTATTGTTTCACCATATGATTCCAGTAATCTTTTAAACAACTCATGTCTTTGATTATTAATAGTTTGAAAATCCTTTTTTCCTAAAAGCTTTTTAGATTCAAATAGGTGAAGCATAATCTCGTGATAAGTTGGATAAGACTCCAAAAATTTTGGATCAAACTGAAAAGTTTTTATAAAAGCATTATTATAAAATTTTAGCTTTTGATTCTTACTATATATCGCTACAGCAATCGATAGCTTCTCAAGCAAACTTTCTTGTGCAGCTAAACAATTGCTTAGCTCAGTATGTAATTTTTTTTCATCACTAATATCTTTTCCATACATTACTATGCTATTAGAATTTTGCACTGGAACTTCAACAAAATTAAAAACCTTAGGTTCGTTCTTGTAAGTTATTACACACTCTCCTGGTTTTACGTTATAGGAGCCACTTGCAACAGTAAATTTTTTAGAGCTGCCTATATATTTATCATAAAATAAGTTATAAAACCTTACTTTTTTATTCTTATTGTACTTCAGTATTGGAAATGGTAAAGAGTCAAAAATTTTTTTATAGTTCTCCAATTCTCGCATAAGCTTACTATTTTCTAACTCAAGTTCATTAGCTTTTATCTTATAATCGGAGATATTCCTTATCCATAACAACACACCAATCACATTATTAGAATAATCTATTATGCTTTTACCATAACATGTGCAATAAACCTCACTGTCTTTTGACTTTAAATCTAGAGTAAAAGATTTATTTATTTCCTTTGCCTCAGCAAAACTTTTAATTAAGCTTTCTGATTGCTCAAAAAAATTTACAAATTCATTAAATGAATAAAAAACAGTATTAAGCAAAATTAGTAAATTGGGAGAAAATTTTTCTATACGTTTTTTTGCGTCCCAAATATAAAATCCATCATTCACAGTATCTATTAAATTATTTATGATAACATTTTGATGTTGTAAGTCCTTAATTTTATTACTAATTTTTAATTTAGAATATGAGAAAAAGAAGAATACTAGAATTAGTAGTAAAACTATTTCATACAAAAAAAACATAGCATTCTAAAACAAATATAAAAATTTGTAACCTCTCAGCAAAGAGATTGTACTGAAGAGGTATATAAGTGAAGATTGCCCAATACCCTAAAGCCTAATCTCTTATAAAGGTTTACAGAAGGTTTCATGCAATGTGCTACTATGTATTTGCACTCAAATTGCCTAGCTATCTTTATTCTTTCTAGAACCATTTGAGTTCCTATTCCACGACCCCTGTAAATTGGTAAAACTCCATCGCTATAAAAACCAGCTATGCTGTCTTGAATATAAAGACCGCATGTTCCAACAATTTCGTTATTTAGCATTACAAGAAAAAATCTTAACCTTGAGCTCTTATCATCATAATTCGATAATTGGCGAAAAAATGTGTTAACAATACTAATTCTATGATAAAAAATTTTAGAAGTGTGTAAATCTAATTGCTCTAAGAGCTCACTACTATTTACAACATTGAACTTCAAATTTGGAACAGCATCATCAGGCAAAAAATAATCTTTTATATTGAGTAAAACTTTTTTTGGTGTGCTAACGTGTTTTATTTCGCATTTTTCTAAAATACCCCCTATTTTTATACTTGGACTTATTATCCATGTTGCTTCTATATTTCGTGCTTTGAGATAATCTAGAGTTCTGCATATGGAAAGCTCAGTACATTGATCTTCACAAAACACAAAATTAAATAACGATTCTCTGGTACCATTTACTGTAAATATAACATTATCAAATTCGTCATGTATTTCCCACTTGGACAAATTCGTTGCATAAAGTATATAATCCTTTAGGTTCTGAATAATTAAGCTTGAATAACAAATTTTTTTATTCTGCATAAACCAACAATAAACAATAAAAGGCTCCTATAAAAACAAAGGCTAAAATTGCAGCTACAACATCATCTAGCATAATACCTAAAGGACCTTTTGTATTTTTATCAATCAAATTTATAGGCCACACTTTTATTATATCAAAAAACCTAAAGGAGAAAAAGCACACCAACAATACAGAGCTATTCATTTCTTGTTCTAATAATATTGAAACTAGAAGTACTGTCAGCAATTGACCAACTACTTCATCAATTACTACCTCTTTTGGATCATGCGGAGCTTTGTAATGTTGTATATAATTGCCTGTAGACCATAATCCAACTAAGAATAAAAAAAAAAAATTGCTGTACCTAAAATTCTGTCATTGAGTAATATAGGAACAATTGGGTAAGCAGCCAAGCTGCCTATAGTACCTGGCATGTGTTTTACCGTGCCAGATAGCCACCATGTTGATATTAATTTATATAAAAATTTCACAATATACCGAAATATAAAACTAATTTACAAGAACAGAAATAGTATCTTCTATAGAAGTATTTTCATATAGCAATCTATAGATCGCTTCACATATGGGCATTTTTATCTTTAGCTTTTCTGCTAAATCAAATGCAGACTTAGCAGTGTTAAAACCTTCAATTACCGACTTACCTTCTGATAAAATCTGCTGAGCACTAGAACCATTACTATTAGCTACTTTAGATCCAAAAGATAGATTTCTTGAATTTAATGATGTGCATGTCACAACCAAATCGCCTAAGCATGCTGGTCCAAGTAGTGTATTTATATCTACATTGCCGTCACCAACTTTTGCTGAGTATAAAGCCTTAATTTCACTCATACTTTTCGTAATTAATGCTGCATGAGCATTAAACCCAAACCTACCTAGAACAACCCCACATGCTATAGCAAAAACATTCTTTAACGCTGCACAAACTTGTATTCCTATAACATCGCTACTAAGGTACAATTTAATATTTTCTTGCTGTAGCTCTGATACTAATTTTGAACCTAATACTTCATTTTGACATGCAAGAACCATCGAATATGGTAATTTTCTTGCAACTTCTATAGCAAAGCTAGGACCAGAAAAAACAGCAAGAGGATTATTAGGTAAAACTTCATTGACTACTTCACTAGGTAATTTTAATGTAGATTTTTCTATTCCCTTACAAGCCAAAATTATTGCTACATTTTTTTTTAGGTTACAATCATTCAATTGATGACATATCTCCCTTAGAGACTGAGTGGGAACAGCTAGAATTATTACTGAAGCATTAACTGCATCTTCAATAGCTAATTTTACTGATACATTATCAGAAATTGGACAATCAGGTAGCTTGTCACTTTCTCTTTTCTCTTTAATTGATTCAAATATGGCCTTATTGCGAGTCCACAAAATTACATTTTTCTTACTACTTAATGAAATCGCAATTGCTGTACCCCATGCGCCAGCACCTAAAACTGATATTACCACTCAATATTCCTGAAAGTATTACTTATAATTTAAAACTGTAGAATAAGTAAATTAAAAATATAACATAAAAGTATAAAATAGTTTAATATCTATTAACCTAAGTATTCTTTTAATAAAAATAGCTTCTATTCAATATTTACTAAAAATAGTATTATTATAGTATATCTATTGTATTTTAGATCTATTTGTATAATTTTGGAACGACACATTAACTATTAATTAATAAGTGTAATTTCTATTATTCATTAATAAAAATTTGATTTGTTACTTTCCTTGGTTATATATATTACTAAAATTATAAATTATTTATGGGGTGTAAAATATGCGTATATTATTAATTGAAGATGATCAAGTAAGTGCAAGGACTGTAGTTAATGCCTTAACTTCTGATGGACATTTTTGCAACGTTGTTACTTCTGCACAAGATTATAACAATAATATGGTTTCCTCGGGTGGAGACTGTTACGATCTAGTTATTCTAGATATACACCTGCCTGGTGATATTGATGGATATGATATACTGTTAAGATTAAGAAGTGCAAAAATCAAAGTTCCTGTTTTAATACTTTCGTGTATCTCCGCTGCCAACCATAAAGCTAAAGGACTTGGGTATGGTGCCGACGATTACTTAACCAAGCCATTTCACAAGAGCGAATTATTAGCTCGAATTAAGGCCATAGTCCGACGTACTAAAGGCCATCCCGAATCAGTGATAAAGATTGGTAATATGAATATCAATTTTGATCACAGGATTGTTGAGGTAAAAGGCAAAACAGTTCACCTTACTAACAAAGAGTATTCCATGATAGAATTGCTGGCATTGCGTAAAGGAGCAGTGTTGACAAAAGAAATGTTTTTAAACCATCTTTACAATGGCTTGGACGAACCTTCAGACAACAAAATAGTTGATGTTTTTATGTGTAAATTACGTAAAAAACTTGAAAGTGCAAATGATGGAATAAGCCACATAGAAACCGTTTGGGGTAGAGGATATGTTCTAAAAGAGTATGTTGACGATGAAGAATACTCTAGTGTTAATATAAGCGAAAGCAGTAGTGACTATCAAGCAGAACAAGTGAAGGACAACGCATGAAATGCTTTATTCACCCATTCATTGAAGCAACAAAATAGGTAGATGAAATAAGATAAAAACCAATCGTAAAAGTGAGGTAACATGGTTAGTCTTTTAGAACTTTACAAAGACTTGCAGCAAAAAATAGAAAAGTTGGAAGCTAAGCTAAAAAGTTATAGGTAAGAAAATAAGGTTTTAGAAATAGAGGATGATGAGTTAAAGGAAAAGCTTTGTTAAGTTCAAAAGGAAATACAAAAAGAGATAAGCCAAGAAGTAAAAGGAATATAGGTGGTCAAATTGAGCGTACAGGATATGTGAAATGTTTGATACATTTACATAGTACGGCTGACATTCATGTATTGCCTAGGTGTAATAGTCTAGACTTAATCTGACAAGCATGAATTAACTGACAGAAGAATTAACAAAGTCAAAACCAAAATCAGCATCCTGTTTAATGCTATCAATATTTTTCTGATAAGCAATATGCATACTATCAAAAAAGGTTTGCATAGGAGTCTTACCATAGCAATATTTACCTGAATGCGGTCTAGATCTATTGTAAGAATGCACCCAATGGTCTACGTCTAACTGAAGTTCTGCCAAAGAGGTGTAAATTTTCTTTCTAAAGATAATATTGTAACATTCATCTTGCATAGTTCTGTGGAACCTTTCACATATGCCATTAGTCTGTGGAGAACGAGCTTTGGTTCGAGAATGATCAATATTTTCTACCCCTAAATATAGCTGGTAAGCGTGATTTTCAGGTCTGCCACAATACTCTGTACCACGATCCGTCAAAACACGTAGCAATGATACTTTCTGTTCATCAAAGAACGGTACTACCCTATCATTAAGAAGATCTGCAGCTGTGATAGCAGTCCTTTCTGTGTAAAGCTTAGCAAAAGCAACTCTGGAATAGGTATCAACAAAGGTTTGCTGGTAAATTCGTCCAATACCTTTGATATTACCAACATAATAACTGTCTTGGCTACCTAAGTATCCTGGATGCTCTGTTTCAATTTCTCCATGGGCCTCTTTTTCTTCCTTAGCCTTTTCTAGAGCTGTTATCTGTTCTTCTGTTAAAATGATACCATCCTGAGCTACTTTTGCTTCTAATGCCTTTAACCTCTTTTTAAAATTTTCAAGATCGTTTCTTTGCCACACTGATCTTATTCCACTTGCAGAGATGAGAATTCCTCTCTTTTTCAGTTCGTTTGCTGCTCTTTCTTGTCCGTATGCTGGAAACTCTATTGCTATTTCAACTACTGCTTTTTCTATATCCTCCGACACTCTATTTGCATACAATGGCTTGCTTTTGCTTATCTCGTGTAAAGCCTCTTCTCCTCCTGTTTCATACAGTTCTTTGAAGCGG